>CAZMEH010000423.1:0-5118 GCA_964564885.1 uncultured Saprospiraceae bacterium
TTTTTAATGTTAAAATATTCCTATTCAAATATTGAAAAATAATATTTGAAGTAATTTACTTTTCGTCACTTAAACCTTTAGTTAACGAAAAAATTATGTTTAATTCTATTTTTCTGTAAAAAAAGGATAATTGTATCAATTATTTAGAATTTTGGTGTCATAATTATTGATCTCTACTGATTTAGACATTTTTTTCAATCTTAGTAACACAAACTAAGCACGATTGATACCGTAAAACAACTAGTAATTGATAAACAAGGAAGTTTTAGGGATGAAAGTCGGTTCTTACTTATTTAAATATCAAGATAACTTGCTGTAAAAATACGAAACCGCAGAATATACTTGATATTCTGCGGTTCTTTTTAATAGTTTCTATGCTTAGGAACGCCAGTTATTTGATTGGCGTTCCTTAATTACTTAAAAATATTACTTCCATGCAGTAGAAGTCAACTTGTAAGCATGATGAATTAAGTCAAAGGTAGTAATAATTCCAACTAAGGTATCATCTTCGGTGACTACTGGCAATGCATGAAATAAGTTTTCATGAAAAATTAAAGCGGCAACATCTATTCGTTCATCTGGACTAATCTTAGCTAATTTTTTAGTCATGATTTTGTCAACAGAAATAGAAGAATACATTGCATCTGATATTTGCTGCATACCATCCTCACAAGAGATTCCAACACATACTTTTTCAAAATCAGATTTACTGACTATACCGACTAAATGACCTTCATTAATAATCGGAATATGATGAATTCGTTTGGCATCAAATATATGTTTTATATTTAATAAAGTATCGTTAGTGTTTAACGTTATAACATTTTTTGTCATAATGGAAGAAACGGGAGATAATTGATTCATCTTTTTAGGTTTTCGTGTTTTGGTAAAACCGACAGGATAATGTTGCGTCAATTTTAACGTTTAAATATCTATTAAAACTAATATCTTATTCTACTTTACTTTACGTTTAAATCCCTAAAACGTTACCTAAAAATCCAAAAATGATGAATATTAAATATTGATAATTTTTTCTAATATTATTAATTAAAAACGATTAGTAATTAACTAGAAATGGCTTCTACACATTGTGTAGAAGCCATTTGAAATATAGAATAATTTGTATAAAACCTACTCTTCTTCTGTATTATCTTCAATAATTTCCACATCATCGCCATCGACGATTTCTGCATCAGTTATGTCAGTGTCAATATCCTCCTCATCTTCCATCGGAATTTCATCATCTGCCGAATATTTGATAATCGCAACATCTGCAATCTCATCTTTCTTAGACAATTTGATAATTCTAACACCTTGAGTAGAACGTCCCATCACACCGATACTTTCAACTGCTGTACGAATAACGATACCTTCTTTAGAAGTAATCATTAAATCATCAGTAGCTTCTACCGCTTTAATGGTAAATAATAAACCTGTTCTATCAGTGATTTTCATGGTTTTGACACCTTTACCACCACGGTTAGTTTCTCTATATTCAGCCAATTGACTGCGTTTACCTTGACCTTTTTCAGAAATAACTAAAACAGTCATATCCGTAGTCGATGGTTCAACACAAATCATTCCGACCGCTCTATCGTCGTCGTCGTTTAGAAAGATACCACGAACACCAGCAGCAGAACGACCCATTGAGCGAACCTTAGCTTCTGGAAACTGAATAGCACGACCTGAACGAGAAGCAATTAGAATGTTATTATTACCATTCGTCAACTTAACTTCAATCAATTGATCACCTTCATTAATCGTAATCGCATTGATACCATTAGATCTAGGACGAGAAAATGCCTGAACTGGCGTTTTCTTAATCTTACCATTTTTAGTACAGAAGATAACGTAGTGATTTTTCAAAAACTCTTCGTCTGTCAAATCTGGTACTTTGATATAAGCACGAACTTTATCATCCGCAGGCAATTGTATGATACGTTGCAATACTCGACCGCTAGACGTTTTGCTTGCTTCTGGAATTTCATAAACCCTTAGCCAATAACAACGACCTTTTTCTGTAAAGAACAGCAAATAATCATGTGTTGTAGCAACGAACATATGTTCTATAAAGTCAGCATTTCTAGTTTTTGAACCACGAGAACCACGACCGCCACGACCTTGCGCTCTATATTCAGAAATCTTCGTACGCTTGATATAACCTAAGTTAGAAATAGTAATCACTACTTTTTCCTTAGCAATCATATCTTCAATACTGATTTCTCCATCAGAATATTCAATCGTTGTGCGACGTTCGTCACCGAAACGCTCTTTGATATCCGCTAATTCTTCTTTAACGATACTTCTTTGACGCTCTTCGTCCGCTAAAATATCTTCTAAATCAGCAATTTTCTTTTGAATCTCTTCGTGTTCTGCTTTGATTTTATCACGCTCCAAACCTGTCAAACGCTGTAAACGCATTTCAAGGATTGCTTTAGCTTGAATTTCACTTAGTTTGAAATCTGAAATCAAACCTTCCCGAGCAACATCTGGCGTTTTAGAACCTCTAATCAACTTGATAACCGCATCTAAGTGGTCAAGTGCAATGAGTAAACCTTCCAAAATATGCGCACGCTCTTGTGCTTTTCTCAAATCAAAACGAGTACGTCGCTGGATAACTTCCAATCTAAACGCAACAAACTCTACAATCATGTCCTTCAAATTCAATAGAATTGGACGACCTTTGACTAGAGCAATATTATTAACACCATAAGAAGATTGAAGCGGTGTATATTTAAACAACTTACTAAGAACAACATTTGCGTTGCCATCTCTTTTAACATCAACTACGATGCGCATTCCTTTACGGTCAGACTCATCATTGACATCAGAAACACCTTCGATTCTCTTAGCATTTACCAAATCCGCAATCTTAACAATCAGCGATGCTTTATTGACTTGGTAAGGAATTTCAGTGATGATGATTTGCTCACGACCTGCTTTTGTAATCTCAATTTCCGCTTTACCACGAACGACTACACGACCACGACCTGTTTCAAATCCTTGTTTTACACCACCATAACCATAAATGATACCGCCTGTTGGGAAATCCGGCGCTTTGATATGTTGACACAATCCATCAATCGTAATTTCTGGGTCGCCAATATAAGCTACGATTCCGTCAATAACTTCGCCCAAGTTGTGCGGAAGCATATTAGTTGCCATACCGACAGCAATACCTGAGGCACCATTGACCAAAAGATTTGGAAATTTGGTTGGTAGAACGGTTGGCTCTTTTAACGTATCATCAAAGTTGAGCGCAAAATTAACCGTATCCTTATTCAAATCCGCTAAGATTTCATCACTGATACGTTCTAATCTCGCCTCTGTATAACGCATTGCTGCTGGACTATCGCCATCAACAGAACCAAAGTTACCTTGTCCGTCAACTAATGGATAACGCAATGACCAATGTTGAGCCATACGAACCATCGTATCATAAACGGAAGAGTCACCATGCGGGTGATATTTACCAAGTACTTCACCGACGATACGAGCCGATTTTTTATGAGATTTACTGTGAGTAAGCCCTAAGCCAGACATTCCAAATAAAACCCTGCGATGCACAGGCTTTAATCCGTCTCGAACGTCAGGTAATGCCCTTGACACAATCACTGACATTGAATAATCAATGTAAGCAGACTTCATTTCATCTTCTATGCGTATCGGTATGATCCTTTCACCTACTGCCATGTAAAGTTAATTATTGTTTGAAAATCGATTGGGAGAATGTTTGTTGTGAGCGTGAATTTCGAGTGTTTTTTCAACATAAAATTCGCTTTTCCTATAACTGTGCAAATATACAAAAAAAGTAGCTAAAATTTGAACTTTTTGGCGATTGGGAAATGAGGCGATTTGATGTGTTTTTTTGTTGCGTAACTTGTTGATTTATAGTTGAATAAGTAGGCGTGGCGTGATGTGAGACAAAATACAAATAATAAACACGGAGACACAAAGACATAGAGTTTGGTAAGTGATTTACAGCACTAACTGTCTCTGTGTCTCCGTGTCTCCGTGTTTCAAAAAATAAAACGTCTCGTAGTTGTAGTGATTTGATTTAATCAATTCTCATCTTCTAACCAAACCTTAGCCTCTTCCACCGCTTCATCCTCATCAGACAAAGGCAATGCAACAAAAGGAATTTCAACATCGACATCAACGTATTTATCATAAACATTTCCGTTTCTATCTTTATAATAACTAACAGAAATAGTCATAGCCGTAGAATTATCAATAACGTGCCAATCTGTCACTGTAATCATTCCTAAAGTCTTTTCACCGAAGAACTTAGTATTTTCTCTTTCTTTAAAAATAACGGCAATCGCTTCGCCAGAACTAGCTGTGTAAACACTCGTCAAAACAGCTACTTTAGGATTGTTTGAAGTTTTGCAATCGTTTGCTAAGTGAACCGAATAGTCATCATAGTAGAAATCGCTATTTTCGACTTTCCAAATAGAGCTTTCATCATCCGTCAATCCTTTTGAGCCGCCAACTTTGCCATTTCTAATAATTGAAGCAATACCTTCCGCCATTGGATGCATATTTCCACCGCCATTATAGCGCAAATCCAAAATCCATTTCTTCGCTCCGTTTTCGATTAGATTACAAACGCCATCTTGAATTTCCTTTGCCATTTGCTGATTATCGCCCATTGGCAAACCGACAATTCTAACGTAGCCAATGTCTTTCCCAAGCATTTCAGTATGAAATTTATAAACTCGTCCCATTTGAACATTATTATAAATGTCATTTTGCAAAGTGCTGTGATGCGCCTTTGTTCCGCTGTCGTGATTGGCTAAGATTTGGTTGTTATGAAAGATGCGACCATGTCCGTCGCCTAAGGATTTTAAAAGATATTTCAAGGCAGGTTTTAATTCTGCAACGCTATTTGCATCGCTTGCCATATCGTAAATCTCGCCTTTTAAAATTTTCCAATCAACGTCATTTCTATATAAGGAAGCTTCTTCGGCATGGCTAATAATCGCACCTAAAATTGTTTTGATAGCTTCGTTTTGTTGTTCAAAAGCATTGAATGAAATGGCAAATAAAATCCCAATGATGAATAATTTCATAGCGTTTAAATTTGATAAGTGAACGTGCGATTAATGTTTTACGACC
>CAZMEH010000424.1:0-2127 GCA_964564885.1 uncultured Saprospiraceae bacterium
GTAAATAACGAGATTGATTTATTGATTATGTTAACGCATAAACGTTCTTTTATCGAAAATTTATTCCATTATAGTATTACTAGGAGAATGGCTTATCATTCACCTGTTCCAATTATGTCAATACAAGCCCATTCTTTAGTAAAAAGCTAGTTTTAAATCAATTTTCACCATTCTTGAAAGCGAGTCATTTTAAATAATGACTCGCTTTTTTATATTTTTAAATAAAAAAATGACCAGATTATACCTCAATATGTTGAGTTATAAGTTTAATCCGACAAAACCATTTGAAATATTTTTTATTATACAATACTACATCTAAATTCGTTTAAATCATTATGAACTTGCTGCTAGGCAATCCTAAATTTTATTAAAAAAATCACTTTTAGCTATGAATAAATATTGTAATCATTTTATCATTCTATTATTAGTAGCATTAAGTTTTCAGACTTTTGCACAAGAAACACTTCAAGGAAGGATTTTGGATGCAAAATCGCTGACACCACTACCCTATCCTACTGTTATTTTTAATGATACAATAGTTATAGAAGCAGACGGAGGCGGTTTTTATAATGCGACATTGGACGAAATCAAATCCATTATGGTTTCCTACATTGGATATGATACGCTGTTCTCGTTGATATACTTTCCAACAAATAAAGATATTTTACAACTTGATGTCGAACTAAAAGAAATTTCCTCTTTGCTCGGAACGGTTGTCGTTACAGGGTCAAATTATTCTAAAAGTATCATCGACCAACCTATTTCCATTGAAGTTATCAAGCCAGATTTTATTCAAAATAACAATATTACCAGTTTAGACAAAATCATTGAAAGAGTGCCTGGTATTCAAGTACAAGACGGTCAAGCGAGTATTCGGGGCAGTGGTTTTTCACAAGGAACAGGTAGCCGAGTTGGATTAATCGTTGATGGAATGCCGATGCTTGGCGGTGACAATTCTGGTATTCAATGGAACTTTATTCCAATAGAAAACATAGAACAAATCGAAGTAATCAAAGGTGCAGCATCGGTTTTATATGGTTCTGCGGCAATGAATGGCGTGATAAATGTCAGAACAGCCATGCCGACTTCAGATCCTTATACGAATGTTACGTTGTATGCTGGCATTTCAGATTCTCCAAAGAAAAAATATCGTCAATGGTGGAGCAATGACTTCTCAGAAAGACCTCACAATAATGGGCTTTTTGTATCGCATCGTCAAAAATTTGGGAAACTAGATTTGGTACTTGGTGGAAATTATCACCAAAGCATCGGACACATTCAAGGCGAGAACGAAGATCGGATGCGATTAAATGCTAAAACTCGCTATCGAGTGAATGATAAATTAAACTTTACGCTGGACGCTAACGTCATGAATTATTCATTGCCGCCTTATTTATCTTGGGAAGATGGAGACACCAATATTCTTAAATCATTTCAAGTCCTTGATAATGACGAATACACTAATTATTCAATTGCATTAACGACTGTTTATTATAGCAAATATCAAATCAAGCACACTTTGCGTGGTCGTTTATATGGTAGCAATTTCATAAGTGGTGCTGGAAATGCCTATCCCGTTTCTATGAATTTTGTAGAATACCAAGGACAAAAGAACTTTGGAAAAAAGTTTGTATTAACAGCTGGCGGCTCTCGACAGGTTTATTCTGCCAATAGTTTAAATTTTGGTTCAGACTCCTTAGCTGTTGCACCAAGTTTTAAGGCAAGTATTAATTCTTTTTATGCGCAAGGTGATTTTAATGCGTTTGATAAAAGGCTAAATATTATTGGTGGCGTTCGGTGGGAACTTATCAATTCAGGCGTAGAAGATTATCCGACTTTACCTCCGATTTTCAGATTTAGCTCCACATTTAAGATAAATCCAAAGAATATCTTAAGAATGAATGCAGGTCAAGGTTATCGTTTTCCTAGTTTGTATGAACGTTTTGCAGACATTGTTTACAGCGAAACCTCTTTAGAACCGTTATCTTCACAAGTCTTAAGGTTTGGGATTCAACCCAATCCAACCTTACTACCAGAGTATGGATGGAGCGCAGAAGTAGGTTACAAAAGGGTTTTAAATATGCGTAATTGGAATGGTTATTTTGATATTGCGGCTTTTGCTATGCG
>CAZMEH010000425.1:0-3050 GCA_964564885.1 uncultured Saprospiraceae bacterium
GTGTATTAATCATTTCTTGCGTAACATCAGTTAATAATTGAACATTGAACATTACGTATTCTGCGTTATTTTACCTTTCTTCCTTTCCATTCATAAGTTTTGACCAAGTTTCCGAGTGCGCCAACCAAAATGATATAAATCAAATGCGCAACAGAGGAATAAAGAAAACTTCGCATCAAATCGCCACGGTTAAAATATCTACTACTCATTCTTAGATAGAAAAAATCAACGATTGCTTTTAATAAAAACTGACCTAGAGCGAACCAAAGCATCATCTTACCAAAAAATAACGCAGCTAAAACAGTCAAAGGAATACTAACGCAAAATAGCCAAACCATTCCAAGATAGAATACCATTTTGAATTCTTTATAGGTTTTTGATTTTGTTGCCCAGCGTAGTCGTTGCTGATAAAAAGATTTGAAATCAGGTTTTGCTTCCGTGAAAGTAGTTGCTTTAGTATTTTTCAAAAAACCAATATCATTAGGATATTTCGCCACTATTTTTTGCAAAATCATCATATCATCACCAGACGCCATTTCATCTACGCCATCGAATCCGCCGACTTCAAAAAAGACCGATTTTTCATACGCTAGATTTGCACCATTGCACATATGCATCAATTTTCGATGAATACCCGCACCTGTCAAAACAATCATTCCAATAAAATCTAGTGATTGAAAACGCTCAAAATTTGATTTTTCTTTATAAAAATTGACTGGCGCAGCAATGAACTTCGGACGCTTCACTTCATAATAACTAACCATCAACGGCAGCCATTCCTCTCCTACTTCACAATCGCCATCTGTTGTCAAAATCAATGTTCCTATAGCTTGCTCAATCGCTGTTTCAATTCCTTTTTTCTTAAAAGATTGTTCTTCATCTGGATTAATAAAATCCGCTAAGTGAAGTAATTTGACATTTTTATCATTCAATTGCTCAATCAATTCTACCGTTTTATCAGTAGAGAAATCGTTAACAATTATAATCTCATATAAATCTTTAGGAAAATCTTGTCGGGTAATACTTTGAATACAATTAACAATGTACTTCTCTTCATTCCTCGCAGGAATAATGATAGAAACCTTAGTTTTAAATGAATGATTGAGCGGAATTTGCCATTCAGGCATACTTATCCAACCTTCGTAATACCTCGACATCAAATAGAGATAAAACAAGGAAATCGTAGAAATAAAAACAATATAAATAATGTATAAATATTCGATAGGAAAGGATATTAGTGAACAATTTGCAGCCAGCAGGCGATTATAGCATTTCAACTAAATAAATCAGAACAAACATCAAAAAAAATTCGTAAACTTATCCCGATTTCTCAGGGTTCTTAATTCTTAATTCCTTTAGTATTCCCATTGATTGTTTAATTTCAAAACCTTCTCAATCACATCTCTAACCGCACCTTCACCGCCATTTTTAGGCGAAATATATTGAGAAACTTCTATAATCTCTTGCGCAGCATCGGCAGGACAAGTAGGCAAACCAACCAAACGCATCACTTGATAATCAGGCAAATCGTCACCCATATAAAGAATAGTACTCGTATCCAATTGATTAGAACGAACGTAACTTAAGAAAACTTCTATCTTATCACTGACGCCCCAAAATATATCTTCAACTTCCAAACCTTCCAAACGCTTCACAACGCCTTCGGAACTTCCGCCCGTAATAATACAAACTCGATAACCAGCTCGGACAGCTTTTTTAATAGCAAAACCATCCTTGATACTCATAGAACGAAGTTGTTCACCCAACTCAGTTACTAAAACCTGACTATTGGTCAAAACACCATCGACATCAAAAATAAAAGTTTTGACTTCTTTAAACTGTTCTAGGTAGTTCATATTGAAAATATACTTATTAATAAAAGATTGAGAATCATACTAAAAATCCCGAGGTTTCGGGACAAGTTGTTCTATACAGAATAATTAGTTATTCCACAACTTGTCCCGAAACCTCGGGATTGAACATTATACATTATGCAACTTGTCCCAAAATCTCGGGATTAACCGTTACTGGTTATCACGCCATTCATGAACCCAAGCAGCTTGTGCTTGCTCAAGATGCTCTTCCGTAGATTGTTCTTTTGTTCCTTCAAAATTTGGAATTTCTAAAATCCATTTTAACAAATCCGTAAAACGAATTCTATAAATTTTAGATTCTGTAAATTCTGCACCAAACTTTTCATAAAGTCCTATTGCTATATCTTCATGCTCATGCCATGCAATTGGCAAATCATCAAATCCTTCAAAAGCCATTTAATATTTATTTATGAGTTTAGATTTTAGATTTACGGCTACTAGAATAACCTAGCATTATAAATCTAAAATTATAAATCTTTTTTAATGTTCGTGACCAATTATGCCACTTTGATTTGGAATGTGAACTTCGATCACTGCGTTGCCATCTAGTATTTCACATTGACAAGCCAATCTTGACTCAATTCTTGGATTAATTGCTCTATCAATAAAATCCTCTTCACGGTCAATGATTTCTGGTAAAAAATCTCCTCCCTTTTCAATATAGACGTGGCAAGTGCTACAAGCACAAACCGCTCCGCAGTTATGATTTAAATGAATATCGTAGTCTTCGGTCACTTCTAAAATGTTCTCTCCAACTTGTGCATCATTCACCGTAACAGGTGCTATATCTTTATCTTCAAATGTAAACTTAATTACTGCCATCAGTTATTTTTAATTTTCGAGTGCAAAAGTACGTTTCATTAACTAAATTAACAAATTGTTAGTAGATTAGTTGTCAATTTATTTAGACTAGATATGAATTATTTGCGTATAGTTTTGTATTTCGCTTTTATTTTAGTAGAAAGAGGTTTAGCGTATAAGCTGATTTAGCTGCCACAGCATAAATATTAGAAACACTATCATTCCTAAATGACAAAGAAAATCACCACGACGATACCACAACACCCTTAGCGATACTTTGCGAAACCTTTGCGCCCTCTGCGGGAACATAAAATATAAATAGTTTACTGTCTCTTCATTGCCTTATTCAAGAAACCCTTATTAATATCTAACATA
>CAZMEH010000426.1:0-5812 GCA_964564885.1 uncultured Saprospiraceae bacterium
AGGTGTTATTTATTTCAACTTTAGTGAATATGTGAATGCTTTAAATAATTTTTTTAAGGCTTTAGAGTTTTTAAAAAAAGAAGAAGATAAGCATCAGAATGAAATATCTGGTCTATATCTTAATATTGCAAACATTTGTTATAAAAACAAAGATTATACTAATGCTTTTGAAGCATTAGGTGATTCTCTCAAAATCATGCATCAAATTAAAAACGAATTTGGTTTATACTTATGTTACAATACCTATGGTAATATTTATATAGGCTTAGAAGACATAGAACAAGCTGAAATATATTATGAAAAAGCACTCCTTATTGCTGAAAAAATAGGTAACTCAACGAATTTAGCTAATATATATAATAATTTGTCTCAAGTTTATGAAAAGAAAAAAGAATTTAAAAAAGCATTAAAGTTCGTTTCTAATAGTCTGAAAATCAATGAACAATTAAAACGAGAAGCGGTCATTGCTATAGATTATCGTAGAATAGGTACTATTAGTTTTGAATTAAATGAGATAGAAAAAGGAATTAAATTTATAGAAAAGGCATATCAATTATCTTCTAAACTAGAAAATAAAACAGAAGCTTTAATTTCATTAGAAAAATTAGCTGATTACTGTGCTAAAGCAAAAAAATGGGAACAAGCTTATAAATATCGCACAAAGCATAGTGAATTAAGGGATGAAATTTTTAATGATCAAAAAACGAAAACGGTTTCTGAACTTCAAATACGCCATCAGTTAGAGCGTAGAAAACGTGAAACGGAACTTTTGAAAGCATCAGAAGAGCGCATTCGTATTTATGCCGATAAACTAGAGGATTCTAATCAAGAACTAGAACGATTTGCTCATACGGCTTCTCATGACATGAAAGAGCCGCTTCGCATGATTCATAGTTACTTAGGGTTGATTACTCGAAAGGTGAAAAAATACGAAGATGAAACGTTGAATGAGTTCTTGCACTATGCTGTTGATGGTGCGAATAGAATGCAAAGTCTAATTACAGAAATGCTGAAATTGGCTCAGTTATCGAAAGATACAGACATGAAGCCTGTTGATATCAATGATGTAATGGTATTGATATTTAAAAACTTGGAAACAATCATTGAAGAGAAAAGTGCGATTATAAAATATGAAAACTTGCCAATCGTTACTGGAAATATTTCTTTACTTACCCAGCTTTTCCAAAACCTGATTGGTAATGGTATCAAATATAATCGTAGTGAACAACCGGTGATTATGATTAGAGTGAATGAAACAGAAACCGCTTATCACTTCGAAGTAGAAGATAATGGGATCGGTATTCGAGAAGAAGACCATAAGCGAGTTTTTGAAATGCTGACTAGATTGAATAATCGAACAGAATTTGAAGGAACGGGCATCGGCTTAGCGACTTGTAAGCGAATTGTAGAAAAACACAATGGTCAAATCTGGGTAACTTCTGAATATAATGAAGGTTCTAACTTCCAATTTTTCTTGCAAAAATAAAATGTTCAATGTTCAATGCGTAATGCTAATATTAGCGTTGAATTACACATTGAACATTACACATTAAAACTTAGTTGCTTTCTGAATTTCTAGGTACTTCTGGCTCATCCGCCTTGCCTTTTCTGAATTTTCTCATCTTTTTAGTACCAAACACGATATTAAAACCTGCTCTTATATTCGTGTATTCAATTGTTGCAGGATTGAATAATGGGAAAATATTATCGACAATTACATGAAACTGTAAAGGACCTAGTCTGAATGAAGTATTGACACCGATATTATCAAAACGACCATCGTGATAAGCGTAAACTGCGCCTAAACTCAATTTATCATCCAAAACGTATCGTCCGCTAAGACCAATGCTAGAGATGATTTCGTTGTTTGGTGCAAACTCGTTGTACCACATTCCACCCAGCTGCCAATGACCATATTTGATTAAAGCACTTGCATAGAATTTTGGTGAAAGGTTGGTTCTGAAAGTATTACCAGCAACACTTTCTACATTAAGTAAACTCAATAAACTATCTTCTACAGCGATGAATGAAACGGTGCTGCCGCTTGTTGCTTGTTCAAAGGTCAAACCATCAAATTCAAAATCACCAGTTGACTGTAAACCAGAAACGCCTGATGTCCAATCAATGTAACCTAAATCTAACGCACTAACAGAAAGTTCTATTCTATCTTTTAGGTTTAAGGATACGCCAAAATCTCCTGCCCAACCCGAATTCCCAGATGGAAACTGACGGTTATCCACAATCTCATCTAATGCTGCCTGATTGAATGTTGCCGTTGTATTCATGACGTTTCCGTCTTGTGGCGCAACAATATTCAAAAAAGAAGAACTAATATTGGCAATATAATTGGTTTGAATACTGGTTTCATAGTGATTGTCTCCTGTCGTTAAGGATATTTCATCAGCCGTTGTCGAAGCACTAAAAATACCTGTTAATCGCTTCACTCGTATTCCTGCGGATAGTTTTCGATTGAAAGAATAATTGACACCCAAAGCTAATTCCTGATAAGCTTCAATATCAACACCTGGTCCAAATTCAACGGTTTCACCAATGAAGGCTTCATTTCCACGCCAAGCTAATTGAAAGAGATCCTTAGGTAAAACAACTTGTGTTGTTACTTTAGTTGAAGTTCCTAAACTGAAAAATAGTTTCTTGACCTTGAAACCAATTCCAAACAGTTCTGCTGATAGATTAGAACGAATTCGGAAATCTTGATCTAAATTGTCAACTATCTCTTGATAGTTTGGTGTAAATGCGCCATTTGCATCTTTGACAAACATTGGCGTATCTCCTAATCCTTTCAGAGAAACACTAGCTCCAACAGATGTTCCTGTGATGAAAAATTTCTGATAAGGTTGTAAACCTGGATTGGTATAGTTGGAATTCCATACGTCTCTCATGAAGTGCATAGAGTATTCTTGCTGCGCAGATGCGAATAATGAAACAGCAAGGAAATATATGATAAATGATATTTTTTTCATTTGAATTTATTTCTTAATTTTTAATGAACCAACAAAGACAATCTAATAGAAAAGTAATTTGTACCGTATTAGACCGCAAATTGAAAACGACTTAACAGTCTTTATTCACAAAACTTAATATGCCTACAAAATCATCTTTTAAACCTACACTACGTTAGTTTTTCGAGAGATAGCATGGCTATCTTCCTCAGAACTGCCTTGTTTAAATCTATCCCGAGTGTTCGGGATTTGGCTATAAGAAGTTTTGTGAATAAAGACTAATACTTAATACATCAAAACCCTATAATTGCTCCAAGTTGAAATGTGACTTCATAAGAGGTTAGAATTTTAACAGGCGTAGTGCCTCCGTTGACGGTTTCAATTGAACCAATAACGACTACTCTTCTACCTTCGTCCTTCAACTTTGAGAAAGCGACAATATCAAACGCACGCTCTTGAACATTTACGTTATTAGCGGTTACATTACCACTGCCGTCTACGCTAGCAGCACCCATCAAAACACTAGATCCTGTAAAAAGAGAGTCAATTAAAACATTTGTGCTATCCAAGAAATAAATTTGTGTATTCACTTCAAATGGGAAACCATTGTCAGTAGTCAATTTAAATTTCATGCGGTCAACATCTTGATAATCGCTGAAATCAAACTCGAAAGTGTCTTTTATTGTAAATAATCCAATATTTCCGTGCATGGGCAATTCTAGATCTATATTAATATCCAATTTGCTAGAGTCTGTAATGAAATTGCTCAAATTTTGGTCATTGTCAGGATTAACATTTCCAATGAAATCATAATAAAATTCGTACGGCACGCCACTAATCAATCCATCAATATTTGAATTGCTGTTGTCTAGCACTATTTCAGTTTTTACGGATGTACCAACTTGATTGATTGATGGAACATTTAAATCCACGCCATTGGTCAATTCTGTACTTTGAATGTTCTGAATACCATTAAAATTTGTTGTAGCACTAAATGAGTCTACCGTCAGTCGAATGGGAAGACCATAGGAGTTGTCTAACGTTAAACGTAATTTTGGATCAACAAACTCAATATTACCTTGTTGCCAATTCGTGAATAAATCAATAATAGAAGTAAACGGAGACGTATTTATAGCACGACTACCAAAATACCCATCAATATAAGAATATTGCAAGTTGTTCAACTCAATATCTATTTCAACGAAGGCTGACAAGCCATTAGAAAACTGAGCCGTGTATTGCGTGGTAAATTCGTTATTAGAAAAACTAAGATTTGTTTCGGCAATATTACTCGTATCTTTAAAAACAGCAGGGTTGACACCGTCAGAAGCGGGAACGGTAAATTGTACCTGATAAGGTGTTCCATTAGTGGTCAAATCCTCTAGTGTTAAAGTTACATTAACAGGTTGTATGTTTGAAGATGATGCGCCATAAATCAAATTTCCATCTTTCAATGTGATATTATCAAACGCTACACCATTTGGTAATGGAATAGGTGTAGTTTGAGGGTTCGTAATAATTGGAATTGGAATATTTGGTAAATTAAACATTTGAGCTCCTGTAGAAGAAGGTGTTTGACCACGATAAACTAATGTGATTAAATCATCCGAACCAATATCAATGAAGCCGCCTGATTCGAAATTATCCAAAGCGTCATCTAAAGATAGCGTCGTATTAAGAATAGGAATCGCAAAACCTGGTTGCCATTGCTCATCCAATTCGTCTTGGTTGAAATTAAAGTCTGGCAGACAACCAGAAAAGGTAAATAGTCCAATTGTCAGCGGTAGTAGAAGTAGTTTTGATAATTGTTTTCTCATGTAAATTTTTTATAAAAATAGGTTTTAAATTTGTTACTTGAGTCGATAAACAGATGTTTGTTGACCGACGAATAAGGTTTAAACGTATGTTAAATAAATATAAAGCACGTTTCAAAAATAGATGTTGTTTTGAATGGACTCTTTTGAATCCTATCAAAAGGAATTATCTTTTACGAACAGTTCATATAATTCTCGGATTAGAATAAAGAATAAATAATTGATAATAATGATTTTAAATATTACATTTTTATAAATACTTATGTTCTCAGTTGTTTTCGTAAATTAACCTATAATGTTTCATAAAGTGACGATTTTAAAATAAAAAAACACCGAAAGACCTATAAAGTCCTTTGATGTTCTGGAAAATTGTCCATTTTTATAAAATTATATTGGAAACAAATCTTTGTTTTGAAAAGGAATTAAAGCCAAGATAACGGCAGGTGTATAGAAACGAATCCTAGTCATTACATTGTTTGTCAATAAGCCAGATGAACCATTTGTTTGTTTAGAATTAGCAACACCAAATACAATATCATCAGCATGACCGAGTTCATGACCTTCATTAACTAATGCTACAATTTTTGGCGGCAAATAAAATCCTGCTGTTCGAGCTTTTCCCATTTGCTCTTTTGATAGAATAATAATCCAAGCCATGACTTCCATTTCACCGTTTTCTGCAATATTTCCGCCTTCGATACCTACCCAATAATCTGCATCAACTATTTTTTGCTGCGCACCTTTTGCTCTATTTATTGCGCCAGTGAAGGTTTCTTCGTTTCCAATCGGCTGGTCGTTTACATTAGACGGTAGCTTAATGCCTTCTATTTCAAAAACTTCATTTGGAAACATTTCTTGAAATCCTTTAAGTGTAGATTGTATTTTTGTAGGATTCTTAGAGGCAACTATTATTTTTTTCATTTGCTATGATTTAGAGAAGAGAGAAGAGAGAACAGAGATTGCTTGATTTGAGCATTTTTGATTTGAAATCATTTAAAAACTCAATAGTTAAATTATCTCTCTTCTCTGCTCTTTCTT
>CAZMEH010000427.1:0-1672 GCA_964564885.1 uncultured Saprospiraceae bacterium
TTGACGCCAATCCGAAACCTCGGGATTAAAATCAATTCATTGCTTTATAAATCGCACGATGCACCATTTCACGAGTTTTATATTTCATTAGATTCTCATTTTTCTTATTCGTATAAACTCGATTAGATAGAAAAACATAGACCAAATCATTCACAGGATCAATCCAAAGTGACGTTCCCGTATAGCCGCTATGTCCGAAAGTTCCTTTTCCTGCACCATAGTAGCAACCTGCTGCGCCTCTTTTAGTTTTTACATCAAAACCCAAACCACGATGATTGCCATGTTTTGTTGAGGTGAAAAAGTCAATCGTTTCTTTCTTGAATAATCTTGTGCCGCCATATTCACCGCCATTGAGCAACATTTGACCAATAGTTGCCAAGTCTTCGGCAGAACTAAACAAACCTGCATGTCCAGCAACACCACCCAAAAAAGCGGCTGTTTCATCTTGAACTTGACCTTTTAGCTGCTTATTACGCCATTTTTTATCATATTCAGTTGGCACAATTCTATCATTTTTTATCTTTCCCAATGGATTATAAACTAAAGAATTTAACTGTAATGGTTTGTAAAATTCTTTGGTTACATATTCATCCAAAGGCTGTTTTGTTAAATGTTCTATCAATCGTTGAAGTATGATAAAATTGACATCGCTGTATTTAAAAGAACGGCTACTACTGCGCCTTGTTCGCTGAATATTATACCATAGTTCTTTGTGCAATTGCTTTTTCAAATATAAATCATCCGTAATTTTTACGGTATAATCACCTGTTTTTGTATTTGAAAAATAGTCTAAAAACTCATCGCTTGATTGGTCTTTGATGCGAACATAATCAACAATAGGCGCAGAACTCGGTAAGCCCGAACGATGCGTCAACAAGTAACGCAAACGTAGATTATGAATACGAGAAACATCACCTTTTTCCGTTTTTGTTCCAAAATATTCTTCCCAATAATCTTCAATATCGTTGATTTTCCCTTCTTCATACAAACGCATCACGGCAAGCGTAGTCGCTACTACTTTCGTAATCGAAGCAATGTCATAAATATCATTATCTTTTACTTTTTGGATTTGGTCATACGTGTGATGACCATAAGATTTATTGAAAATGATATTTCCAGATTTGGCAATTAATACTCGACCGCCTGGCGTTGCTTTCTTACGAATCGCTCTCGCCATAATTTTATCAATATTCGTTTCTAGTTCATTTCCATTAATACCAACTTCATAAGCAGAAGCATATTGAAAGCGAATAACAGGTGTTTTATCATCACCTTGACCGTATTTAAAATCACTCGAAACATCAATCGGCAATTGCCCAGCGGCGTTCATTGCACCAAAAATAAGTTGAGCACAAATGCTTTCCGTTACTTCATTTTGTTCATATACTTGAATAATAGTAAACTTCTTTGAGAGTTTTTTAAGGTTGTGTAAATGTCCAAAATTGACGATAATCAACTTTGTTTTCTTATTTAATTCTTTCAATTCTTCATAAAAATCATTGTATTTTATTTTCTTATTTAAAGTGACGATAACGATTTTTTTCTTTTCAAAAAGTTGACTATCAAACAATTCTAAATGAGGTGAATAAGTACTTTTTACCGTCGATGAATAGCTCTTACATTTTTCATTAAACGCCGTTCTTTTTTCTTTTCCAATATGTATAATTTGAAT
>CAZMEH010000428.1:0-6402 GCA_964564885.1 uncultured Saprospiraceae bacterium
ACTTCACCAATCCTTATTCGATTGTTCGATTGTTCGATTGTTCGATTGTTCAATTGTTCAATTGTTCAATTGCTACACTACTTACCTTTTTTTTAAGTTTTAATGATAAAAGATTTGCAACTAATTCATCTCTATCATTAAAATTTTCAATATGAAAAGCTTAAAATTTCTATTCGCAGTAAC
Source organism: uncultured Saprospiraceae bacterium (assembly GCA_964564885.1). Classification (GTDB taxonomy): domain Bacteria; phylum Bacteroidota; class Bacteroidia; order Chitinophagales; family Saprospiraceae; genus CAKZLL01. The sequence continues at coordinate 184 of CAZMEH010000428.1, forward strand.
TTTCCTTTTAGCTCTTTTACTTTCGTTCAAGCCTCAAATACGCTCAAACCCATTGATGTAGACAAGTTCACAGGTATTAAAGTGAATGGAAACTATCAAGTCTTCCTAAAGCAAGTTTCTACTCAAAACATCAAAATAGAAGGTGATGCGAACGCCATCAAATCTATTTCTACAAAAGTAACAAATGGTATTTGGAGTATTCGGAATACTTCAAAAAATGGCAAAAGTCAATGTAATAGTTATTCGAATTTATATCATTCAAGAACACCGATGAAGGTTTATATCACGGTAGCAACATTGGATTATATCAGTTTGAGTAGTAGCGGAAAAGTGTCTACAGAAAATACATTTAATGTATATAATATAGATTTGAAATTAAACGGAGGTGGTAAAATGCGTCTAAGTTTAATTGCAAAATCCATAGCAAGTAATCTTTGTGGTTCTGGTAAATTGGTTTTGAAAGGTTCATCTAAACACTTATAAAGCCGTATTCCTGGTTCTGGTGATGTTGAGGCAGAAGATATGAGAGTAGAAAACGTAAGTATTTCTGTATCGGGAAGTGGCGACGCTCAAGTTCACGCTACCAGTTACCTGAAAGCAAAGGTATCAGGCAGCGGAGATATTTATTATAAAGGTTCGCCTTCATTGCATCAGTCTGTTTCTGGCTCGGGTTCTGTGAGTAAAATCTAAAGAACAATTGTTTTAAAGAGGCATTTATATTGACTTAAATCTAAAAAGGCTTTACCAAAATTTGGTAAAGCCTTTTTAGGTTTGTAGAAAAATCGAATTTTGTGTATTTTTACTATTGAATTTGTTTAGCTAAAGGATGATAATTAAATGTTAAAATATGTTTTATACCAACCAAAACCGTAAATTCATCATCTATAGAGTTGTAAGCAGTTTTTAACGAAAATGAGCGCAATTCCTAATTTGGAAAAATAAAAAAATCAAATGAGGAGTTGCTGTGAAAATGAAGAAGCAATTAATAACTTATTCCTAAGCTGAGTTGCTAGGTGTAATGGTTTTTTTTGCCAAACTCGCAACCCAAAACACATAACTCTGGTTAATAATAATATAATTAATAACTTATGATAGGAAAAATGTTTAAGATGCCCGGGCATCAACGATTTGAATACAGACCAAGACATTTTGATCCAGATAAAGAAGAATTTCAAAGAAGAGTTAAATCAAATGAAGTTCTAAGTTACGACGATAAGGATGAACTTCGTTTTAGAATGGCAGCAAGTATCAGACGCAAGCGTATGTACTCAAAAGGAACGGGTGCGACTAGTATGCGTTCTAATATTACGGTGGCTATTATTGCGGTTGTACTTTCGATGATAGCTTACATGCTACTTGGTGATATGAGTATTTGGATGAAATAAATATTATTTTTGATGAAAGGGTCGGACGCCTCAAAGGCGTCCGACTCTTAAAGCTCATTTTTAATTATTAACTCTTAATTCCTAATTAAAGTGGCTGACGTAATACAACTATTGCCCGACTCGATTGCTAACCAAATTGCAGCAGGAGAAGTAATACAGCGACCTGCATCGGTGGTGAAGGAACTTATCGAAAACGCAGTGGACGCTGGTAGTACGAGTATTAGATTGGTAGTGAAAGATGCTGGAAAAACACTTATTCAAGTAATTGATAACGGTTGCGGCATGTCCGATACTGATGCTAGAATGTGTTTTGAACGCCATGCAACTTCCAAAATAAAAGAAACAAATGACCTTTTCTCGATTAGTACAAAAGGTTTCAGAGGCGAAGCAATGGCTTCTATTGCTGCTATTGCGCAGGTTGAAATGCGCACTCGCCAACAGATTCAAGATTTAGGTACAAAGGTCATCATAGAAGCTTCTGTTGTCAAAAAACAAGAACCTTGTCAGTCGCCTGTTGGCTCTATGTTTAGTGTCAAAAACCTATATTTTAACGTTCCTGCTCGACGTAAGTTCTTGAAATCGAATGCCGTTGAAATGCGTTACATCATGGACGAATTTCAACGAATCGCCATCGCTCATTCCGATATATTTTTCTCCTTACATCATAATAATATTGAGCTTTTTCATTTGCAGAGTGGAACGCTTCGACAACGACTAGTTGGTGTTTTAGGAAGTTCTTCCAACAAAAAACTAGTGCCATTAAGTGAAGATACAGATGTAGTTCGATTGAATGGATTTATTGGAAAACCTGAATTTGCAAAGAAAACACGAGGTGATCAGTTCTTCTTTGTAAACAATCGTTTCATCAAAAGTTCTTACCTCAATCATGCGATCATGAACGCTTACGAGGAATTGTTACCAAAAGACAACTATCCACTTTATGTTATTTTCATTGATATCGATCCTTCACGTATCGACATTAATGTGCATCCGACCAAGCAAGAAATCAAGTTTGACGATGAACGATTGATTTATAATTACTTGAAAGTTGCGACTCGGCATGCACTTGGGCAATATAGTATTGCGCCAACATTAAACTTTGATCAATTAACGGCCTTTTCTAATTTGAAGGCTTCGCCAAAACCAGCATCGCAAGACAATAGGAATAAAAAAACAGGTTCAAATTCATCTAAAAATAGTGGAAATTCCTTATTCACAGAAAGTGATCCAAGAGAAAAAAATAATAAAGCTAATTGGCAAAAGTTATACGAAGGATTAGATGAATTTGATTTAGAAGGCGAAAGTGGAAATCCAGGCGCTCTGACTATCAAAAGCAAATGGGAAGACGAAAATGAGCAAACTAGCTTAGAAAGCGAAGACAAATCATTTGGTCGAAGAAAAAACCAACCTTATCAAATTCATAGCACTTATATTGTCAGTCATATTAAGTCGGGTTATTTGTTGATTGATCAGCAAACGGCACACGAACGGATTTTGTATGAACAGTTTTTAAAAAAGATACAAAGTCAAGAACCTGTTATTCAACAAATGTTATTTCCAAAAACAATTCGATTTTCAAGTATTGATGCGGATTTGTTGAAAAACATGTTGCCAGCTATTAATCTCTTAGGTTTCGACGTTCAAGAGTTCGGAAATGACACTTTCGTCGTACATGGAGTACCTGCTGATATAAAAAATGTGGATGAAGTCGAAATTATTGAGAACTTACTGGAACAATATAAGTCTAATGTTGATTTAGAACTAGATGTAAGAGAAGGTTTAGCAAAAGCATTAGCAAAAAGTGCCGCTATTAAAAGAGGAAAAGAGTTGACCTTCTTAGAAATGCAAAAATTAATAGATGAACTTTTTGCCTGTGAAGTACCGTACAAAGGTCCTAACGGCAAAAAATGCTTTATCACGTACGAACTAGATTTGCTTAAAAAACAGTTTATGTAAAAAATTGGAAAATTGGAATGATGGAATAATGAAGTATTGGAGTCTTGGATTAATCCTGAGAAATCGGGACAAGTTAGAATATTGGAATAATGATTTATATCCAATTTTCTATTGTTTCCATTTTCTAATTTTCCATTTTTCCATCATTCCATTTTTCCATCATTCCATTAAAGTATGTTAAGAAGTTTTAGAATAACCGATGTCGTCAAAAACTTGTTAATCATTAATGTGTTAATGTTCATAGCAACGAACGTTCAGCCATTAGCGACTTATCATGACTATTTAGTATTATGGAGTCCTTTTTGGGATGCAAGTGCGTTTCCGTTTGGCTCACGAGAAGGTGGTGTTGGCTTTATGGGTTTTCAGTTGGTGACGCATATGTTCATGCACGGTGACGGATTTCATATATTCTTTAATATGTTGATGTTAGTTATCTGTGGACCAATTTTAGAATCTAGACTTGGACCTAAGAAATTCTTTATATTCTATTTTGCCGCAGGATTTGGCTCAGTTGGTTTATATATTCTAACCAATTACTTTATGATGGCTAATCCGCATGAATTGTATAGAATGCTAGGTGCATCAGGTGCTATTTATGGTGTAATGGTTGGTGCAGCATTGACCGATCCAAATAGAAGGATAAGGCTTATTATTCCACCGATTCCAGTGCGATTGATTTATTTAGTCGGTATTGCATTAACCTTTGATGTGTTTTATGGGTTTAATACGGGTGCAGAGTCAAGTACCGCACATTTTGCACACATTGGCGGTGCATTAATGGGATATATTCTATTAGAACATATAATGCCGAAGATTAATGTTTAAGGAATGACGACCAAATAAATTTACATTTTAATGCTGTCCTTTTATTCTACTTTTTCACTTGAAAAAAGTTCGTTTATACCAGATAAAGTCACTTTTACAAGCAAAAAATTAGAATAAAATAACTTCCCTAAAAACGTAAATTTATTTAATCCTCATTCCTAAGTGTTCGATGTTTTATTTTAAAAATGAATATTATTAAAAAATAAGTGTTACTAATTGGAAAATAGATTTTTATGATAATATATCATATGCATCTCTAATTCTTAACTTGTAACAGCGTCCTGATTTCTCGGGATTCGTAATTCATGAAAAACTATGTTTGGTTCAGTTTTAGATGATATAAAAAGAAGTTTTAGGTACGGAGATACAACCGTACAACTTATATTGGTTAATGTTGGCGTTTGGGTATTACTGATTATCTCCGGGATAATAGCGATGGGATTTGGTGGCGATATGTCAACGATTGCAGATAAATTTTTGGCTGTTCCTTCTGATGCTTCTCAACTATTGTGGAAACCTTGGACGGTTATTACTTATATGTTTACGCATATAAGTCTGATGCATATTTTATTTAATATGCTATTCTTATTTTGGTTTGGTCGAGTGGTGAGTAACTATGTAGGCAATCATCGAATTGTACCTTTATTTGTATATGGTGGAATTGCAGGTTTCTTGATGTACTTCCTTTGCGCATTGATTTTTCCTTTATTTGGACGTTCAATTGGCGGTATAATGATTGGTGCATCGGCAGGCGTTTCTGCAATTATGTGGGCAGCGGTAACTTTAGTTCCTCGACACACGTTCAACTTAGTTCTAATTGGACCGGTCGAAATTAAGTACATCGCTTTGCTTAAACTGTTGATGGATTTGATTTCTATACAAGTAGGTTCAAATACAGGCGGTAGTTTGTCGCATATTGGTGGCGCAATTTTAGGTTATATATTTATTCGTCAATTGCAGGAGCAAAAAGACATGGGTGCAGGTTTAAATAACTTGTTGGATAAAATTAAAAAGTATTTTGAATCGTTAAGTTTACCCAAGCCAAAACGCCCGAAGCAACAACAGACCAAACAAAAAACTGCTCGAAAAGGCCCTAAAATGGCTTATCGTAATCCAGACAAGCAACGAGATGGAGAAGTGAAAGGAGAAAGAAGAATGGATAATGATGATCAAGCAAAAATTGATGCTATTTTAGATAAAATCAAAGAAGCAGGTTATGATAGCTTGGGCAAAGAAGAGAAAGAGTTTTTATTTAAAGCAAGTAAAAAGTAGACTTTGAAACTAAAAAAATGGGTAACTAACGCTTTACGTTGGTTAAATATATTATTAATAATAGGAACAATCCTATCCTATACGGCTGCGTTCGTGAGTCCACAGTCATTCTGGGTATTGTCATTGTTTGGCTTAGCTTATCCTATTTTTTTAGTTTTGAACGTTATATTTTTCTTCATTTTTGTGTCACTGAAAAGCCGAACAGCTATTTTAAGCTTAGCTTGTATTTTATTAGGTTGGAATTATTTAAGCGTGATGTATGCTACGAATTCATCCAAAATATCAGCCTCTGATAACAAAATAACGGTTTGTTCTTTTAATATTGAAAGCCTTTATACTTATAGAAATAATGCAAAAAGTCAAAATCAATATGAGTACGAAGATGAAACTAGTTTTGCACCATACCGTAGTTTTTTTGATCAAGCCTCTGCAAATATTATTTGTCTACAAGAATACTTTCCAAAGAATAGTTATTTCAATAAATACTTTCAAAAAAACACGCCTTTTTCAATAAAAGGAAGCTTATCCATATATTCCAAATACCCTATTATCAATCAAGGTGAAGCGATAGCCGGTGGTAAAAAAACAAACGGTGCAATATTCGCTGATCTCAAGATAGATACAACTATTGTTAGAGTTTATAATGTTCATCTTCAATCAACAGGTATTGCACCAGAAGCGCAAAAGATAGCTGATGAGAATAAAATAAAAGTTGAAAATACCAAGTCAAGCATCCGAAAGATTGTTAGCGGACTAAAATCTGCCAGTCAACTAAGGGCAA
>CAZMEH010000429.1:0-11877 GCA_964564885.1 uncultured Saprospiraceae bacterium
GGCTAATTTATTATTTTACTTTGCCTAAAACTTGATCCTGTTTTCGGAAGACCAAGTTTTAGATAAATCGGGAACATTGAAGTCCAAATGACGACAATTAATAAGGATGATTAAATACTTTCCGATGAACGTTTTAAAAATAGCTACTAACACACAGACTAATAGTAAAACCTTGTTTAATTTAGATGCAAATATGACTTGAATAAAAGTCTTGAAGTATTTACTTCTATTTGAATTGAAGTTATTAACTGATGCTACGCAAAGTATAATTTAGAGAATTCATATTGCGCAGAGTTAGCGTCATCTTTTTTCCAGCTAAAAAGAAGCAAAAAGCCGTCAAATTTCGCCTTCACTCATTCTTTTCTGCTATTACTCGGTCTTCGCCTCGTGAGTATAGTTCGCTGAACTACGAAGCGTAGTTAGGCGATTTTCGGTAAAACCGAAAAGCAGCAAAAAAGAATGGTTACGACTACTTTCGACAAATTTCAAATACTAATTTCGCTAACTATCTATTTTGCCTTTTGTCTTTCAGAACGGATAATCTTAAGGTATCTATCATTTTCAATGATGCTGCGTAACATCAGTTATTCATACAGAAAATTCAATTATACCGTCAAATTCATTCGACTAGGTGTGAAAAATTACTAATCGATGCTTTACAGCATATCCGTTTTAATATTTTTCTTACAAGTAATTCATTTTCAAAAAATAGCAGTTCACCTAGTCAAATAAATTCGACGGTACTTTTACATTAAGGTTTTATAAAATAGGAGCGATATATATTCTTCAGATGAAAACGTATATTTCCTATATTACTAATCAAATTAGAATGTAACATTAAGTTTTTAAAAGATTTCGTTTTTGAAACAAATCCCATGAAAGGCTCGAATAATGAAATATTATTCATAAAAAAGTTCAACACAATATTAGTTCTGACTAATGATTTGAAACTTGATTTTGTTCTTTTTTCGTAAGTTTTTGTAACCGCTTCCACAAAGTCAGGTTGGTCTAAATGTTCTGTAATAGCCTCTGTAACTAACCTTGCCATCGTCATTGAATTACCCACTCCTGCGCCTGTAATTGGATTAATACAAAAAGCAGCTGCACCAATATTTAGTAATCGTTTATCCGCTTGCAGATTCAATTTTCGATGTTTAAAACTCATAAATGTACCTTTGGGCTTTGCAACCTGCTCCGCACGATCAAGGCGTTTTTTTACCGTTGGATATTCTTCGAGTGCCATGTGTAGCACATCACTCATTTTTAAATTATTCTTTTTCAAGTCTTGCTTGTGCGCTGAAAGTTCAACATTATATAATTCGGGACCAGCAGGACAAATATATAAATAGCCTTTAACGGGTTTCTTAAAAAAGTAGATTTCTACTTCACGCTCCTCTTTCGGTTCAAAGTTTCGGTAATACGCTCGTTCGAATAGATAAATATCATCCGTTGAATCATCATGATTCGTCAATTTGGAAAATGCGCCCGTCGCTAATAAACCAAGTTCTGCTTCAATTTTAAGCGTTTTACTTTTGAGAATTATCTTCTCATCCGTATGTTCTACACTGATTATATATTGATTTTCGATGATTTTCGCATAAGGCGATTGCTTCGCTTGTTCCATTAAATAACCGTCAAACTTATAACGCTGTGTCAAAATCCTTGGCGTATTATTTTTTGGAAAATCTATGACAACATTGGCTTTTTGTGTGTTCAGTGAATATTTCCAAGATTTCACAATAATACCCTTAGCTTCCATGTCATCGACATAATTTGGCGAAAGTCGATTGAGATTGTGCCAAACTCGACCATCAAAGCATTCTCCGCAAACCTTATGTTTCGGAAATGGTTTCTTGTCCACCAAGATATGCGAAATGTGCTGCTTGCTCAGAAACAGAGAAGCGGATGCGCCGCCTGGACCGCCTCCGATAATACAAATTTTGGTTTGAAGTGTTTGCATTTTTTTCGAGTTGTGAGTTTCGAGTTGTGAGTTTCAGGTTGTCAGTTTCGGGTTGTTTTTCAACTCTGTCCTCAATAACTCCAAACTCTATTCCAAGGCAAAATTAGTCATTTATTCAGCTTGTGTTTTATTCATTTATTAAATCAAGCTGTTCAATTGTTATTTGAAACTATTTTTAATAACACATTTCTTAAAAAAAGGTTAAAAAAAATAGCCTTTTGAATGATACTTAAATCCTTTTTTGAAATCTTCAATAGCTTCCTTATATTGTTCAAGTTGTATATGTAAAGTTTCACCTAAGAAATAATCAACCTTAAATGAATAAACATCAGCATTTTATTATTCATAAACCATTGGGCTATTTATCTCAGTTTGTCTTCAATCAAAACAAACGGAAAAACCAAAAGCTACTCGGCGAGCTTTATGATTTTCCTACTGGCACTATGGCGATTGGTCGATTAGATAAAAACTCTGAAGGTTTGTTGTTGCTGACTACTGATGGCAAAGTCAGCGAAGCAATAAGAAGTAAAGAAGTTGAAAAAGAGTATTATGTTGAGTTGGATGATGAGATTACAAATGAAGCAATAGAACAATTAAAAGCTGGTGTAGAAATAAATATAAAAAAAGAAAAGTATCATACTTTGCCCTGCCAAGCTAGACGTTTGTTTCCTATCCCTGTCTTTGAGTCTGCAAAGCCAACGAAAACAAGACATCGCCCTTCGAGTTGGTTATCCATCACATTAACCGAAGGTAAATTTAGACAAGTTCGAAAAATGACTGCTCAGGTAGGTTTTCCAACCTTGCGATTAATTCGCATTCGTATTGGTTCAGTTACTTTGGATAAATTGCCAGCAGGCGAAGTAGTTGAAGTTGAAAATTTCAATAATCACTAAATGTTGTCTGAGTATTTAAATAGAAACAGCCACACTGATTTGATTATCAATGTGGCTATTTTTATATTACTTTTTAAAAAAGAAATTTTTCTCTGTTCTAACTTCTCTCCTATCTGTTCTCAGCCTAAGTAAAAGCATTCAAACCTGTTACATCCATTCCTGTGATTAACAAATGAATGTCGTGTGTACCTTCGTAAGTCAACACCGTTTCCAAATTCATCATATGACGCATACAAGGATATTCATTTGTAATACCCATTCCACCATGAATTTGACGTGCTTCTCTTGCTACTTCCAAAGCCATCATTACATTATTACGCTTTGCCATCGAAATCTGAGCAGGCGTTGCTTTTCCTTTATTAGCTAAAGTTCCCAATCTCCAAGCTAACAATTGTGCTTTTGTGATTTCGGTAATCATTTCAGCCAATTTCTTCTGTGTCAACTGAAATCCGCCAATTGGTCTACCAAACTGAATACGCTCTTTTGAATAACGCAAAGCAGAATCATAGCAATCCATAGCCGCACCAATTGCGCCCCAAGCGATTCCATAACGTGCTTTTGATAAACAAGACAAAGGCCCTTTCAGTCCTTGAACGTTCGGTAAAATATTCGCTTTTGGAACTCTGACATCTTCAAACACCAATTCACCAGTACAAGACGCACGAAGCGACCATTTACCGTGAATTTCTGGCGTTGATAAGCCTTTCATACCTCGCTCAACGATAACACCACGAATGATTCCTTCTTCGTCTTTTGCCCAAACTACAGCAACATCAGCGATTGGCGCATTAGTGATCCACATTTTCGCACCATTCAAAATGACAGAATCTCCGTCGTCTTTAATGTTGGTCAACATACCACTTGGATTAGAACCATGATCTGGTTCTGTCAATCCAAAACAACCAATGAAGTCACCAGAAGCTAATTTTGGCAAGTATTTCATGCGTTGCTCCTCCGAACCAAAACGGTAAATCGGATACATAACTAAAGAACCTTGTACAGAAGCCGCTGAACGGACACCCGAATCACCACGCTCCAATTCTTGCATCATAATTCCATAAGCAATTTCGTCCATTCCTGCACAACCGTATTTTGCAGGAAGACTAGGACCAAATGCGCCCAACTCTGCTAATCCCTTAACTAGATGTCTTGGGTTTACAGCTCTTTCGGAATAATCTTCAATAATTGGAGAAACTTCTTGTTTGACCCACGCACGCACAGAGTCTCTCACCATGAGGTGCTCATCACTCAATAACTCATCGATATTATAATAATCGTGTCCTTGAAACTGATCTGTCTTAACTGATTTTACCATTATATTTTCAATTTAGTAAATTCAAAACAACAACATGAAGAAGTTGTTCTAAGGTTTACTTACGTGAAGTTTTATTTTGATAGGCAAAATTAAAAATATTATCAATAATTAGCTAGAAACATTTACTGGTAAGCATCATTTTTTATTAAGTAATAACTTTCAAGCATGTTTAAATATTATTATTTAGCTATTTTTTTTAGCCTTGACCTTAAATGAAAAACCTTTAGGTGCAAACATTTTAGCCGCTTCAAAAGTATTTATAAAAATAATAAAGCGTTGAGGATTTCCTTTATAGAAAATTTCAAATTTATCCAGATAGGTCAATTGGTTTTCGCCTCTAATATTTTTTTTCACATAACAGCAGCTTCCTAGTTGTTTATAAACTACTGTTTCTCCTTTAGGGCCTGTAAGTGCATTCAAATACCTACGCTCGTTTAATACATGGTCTCCTTCTACTCTACCTCCGACTTTGATTGAAAATTCAGAAGTATAGCCATATTTAACTTCCGTTGCAATATCATATAATTGAAATGTGTTAGGATTAATATAGCCCAATACTACTTTTTCATCATTTATCTGATCGCTTTTTGTCGTTTTTTCTATTGGCGTACAACCAATTAGCATTAACGTGTAAATAAATAAACCAGCGCAGAAAATACTTTTCATCACTTAATTATTTTTTATAGTAAAAAAATTAATATATATCTTTTGTGACTTAATTTTAACTTTTAAATATTAAAAAATATTCTTTTAAATAAGATTGAGCGTATTTTTTAGATACTTAATATTTTTTTGTGAATACCTTTTTTAAGATATAATCAATTATCATGCAGAATTTGTGACTTTAAAAAAAATCACTAAAAAAAGAATTTCTTTTGCTATCTTGAAGATTAATAATTACCTTTTAAGAACTAATGAAACAAAAGAAGAATTTCTTCTTATAAAAGACTAGATTAATATTAAATCAACCATATAAAAGTTGCTATTAGAGCCACTCAAAAAAATGAATCCATGATTATTCCTAGTTTAGTACTAAAACAACTATACACCTTTGGTAGCTTACAAAATACTGATGGCGGTGTAAAGTTTGCCCTAAAGAATCGCTTAAGTGATGCAAAAATAACTGGCGTTAGAAGTTTATCTATCGGCGGCATTAATGTTCCTGTAGAATCAATTGCTTTGACAATGGACGAAAAAACGTTCCGTCCAAGTGAGATTTCGGATAAAGATTTTATTGATTTCCCATTGCGAAGCACTGTTGAAGTTCATGCAAAAATGGACAATTTAGAAGATGGTAAATACGAAATAAAATTAGGTTTCAAGGCTAAGCCATTCGGAAAACTAAACTTGAAAGTTGAAGGTTCTATTACGCAAGTTCAAGAAGATGTAGTCAGAATTCCTCGTGATCCTAAGGATGATTATTCTGAAAGTGCGATTAAAACTCGTCAAAAATTCATAGAAGATTATGCGGACACTAAACTAGATCACGTCACAAAGTACTCATTTGACCCGCACGCTTTAACAGGAAACTGTGAACATTTCACTGGTGTTGCTCAAATTCCAATGGGTATTGCTGGACCAATCAAGGTCAACGGAGAATATGCGCAAGGTGAGTTTTTAATTCCAATGGCAACTACAGAGGGTACGCTTGTCGCTTCTTATAACCGTGGAATTAAGTTACTAAATCAAGCAGGTGGTATCAAAGCAACGGTTGTGGAAGACCAAATGCAACGTGCGCCAGTTTTTGTTTTTGAAGATGCTCGTGCTGCAAGAGATTTTGTTACTTGGATAAAAACCAACTTCAATAGAATTGCAAACGAAGCGGAAGCAACAACTCGTGTTGGTCGTTTGAAAAGCATTGACCCATATTTATCAAGTAAGTTTACTTATTTGCGTTTCAACTATTTTACTGGCGATGCTGCTGGTCAAAACATGGTTGGTCGGGCGACTTTTGCTGCTTGTAGTTGGATTATTGACAATTATAAAGGACCTCGTATTACTAATTTCTACTTAGAATCAAATCTAGCAACGGACAAAAAAGCGTCTCAAGTCAATATCATGCACACTCGTGGTAAGCGTGTGACGGCTGAATGTACGATTCCTAGAGATGTTTTGATGCAACATATGCGTGTTGAGCCAGAACAATTACAATATCATTATCAAGTTGCAAATATTGGTGCAATCCTTTCTGGTGCAAATAATAATGGTTTGCATTCTGCCAATGCGATTACGGCTATTTTCATGGCAACGGGTCAAGATGTTGCGAATGTTTCGGAATCATCGGCTGGTATTTTCTATTGTGAGTTGACCAAAGAGAAAGATTTGTATGTTTCTATGACGATTCCATCTTTGATTGTTGCTACTTACGGTGGCGGAACTGGCTTGGCTACTCAGCGTGAATGTTTAGAAATTTTGGATTGCTACGGCAAAGACAAGGTTTTGAAATTTGCTGAAATCGTAGCTGCTGTTGTTCTTGCTGGTGAATTATCTTTAGCTTCTGCTATTTCGTCTTCTGACTGGGTTTCTAGTCACGAGCAATATGGTAGAAATAGATAGGAATTGTTAGGTTGTTTCGTTCCTGCGTCACTGATTGTTTGATTGTTGCTAATACTAGTGCAAAATTTATAGAAAACAATTCAACAATCAGCGACGCAGGAGCAAAACAATTCAACAATAAATCTTTTATCTAAAAAATATCATCAACGCTCCGATAGCTGTACCAATCAGTATAAACTTTCGGTAATGTTGATTTTTAACGCGCTTGACGATTTGCAAGCCAATCATAAAACCTATCAAAATAGTTGGAACTAACCAAAGGTTGAGCGCAGCCGTTTTGACTGTAATGGTTTCCCAAACAAAAATATGAAATGGTAATTTGAATAGATTGATAATAAAAAACAACCAAGCAGCTGTTCCGATAAATTGGTTTTTGGGCAATCGCATCGCTAGAAAGAAGATGTTAGAAAATGCGCCCGCAAGATTTCCAACCATCGTCGTAAAACCTGCTGCCAATCCCATTGTTCCGCCAAACATCCAATTCGTCGGAATACTTTTTTCGTCTCCTCTCCTATCCCACCACCACATCATTAGCACACTTCCTAGAATAATAATTGCCATTCCTTGCTTGAAAATAGTTTCGGGTAAATCCTTTCCAACCCAAACGCCAAGCAACACACCGATTATCATCCATGGCAATAATTGAATAAGATATTTCCATTGCGTATGCCTAGTGTAATAACTAACCGCGAGAATATCTCCAGCAATAAACATCGGCAGAATAATTCCTGTTGAAGATTTCCCACCAAGTACCAAAGCAAATATCGTAACGATAATGATGCTGATGCCCTTGATTCCAGATTTACTCATTCCTGTCAGCATTGCGCCTAAAAAAATGAAAGCCCAGTCTTGCCAAGATAAATCGAAGTATTGCGAGATTTCTATGAATGACATTTTGTGTTGATTTTTTTATCCAATCTAAATTATCCTTAGAATGAAGAAATATACTAGAAACTTATCCTAATTGATGGTCTGATGACCAAGCACTTACTAAACATATCACCTTATTTTTTTGCCTTTTTGTCCTATGGCTTTTAAAACTTTACCATCTATATTAACCTGATAACGTTCTGTCAAATCTTTTATGATTCACCACACCAATAAGTTAAACACATAAAAATACTGTAAGCAAATTTCATGCGTTTAACCTGCTTGTAACCGTTTAAAGCATTCCAAGCCAATTTTTAATTTGGAACTAAGCATCAATTATAAAACAGCAAAAAAGAATATAGTTGTTATCATTTTGCAGGAAGCATTTAGGAATGTTTAATATAATATCACACTAATATATCATTATTGCGTGCCATAATTTACAATGTATTTTTAACTACCTGCAAAATATTTTAACCGCTACTTTTCGATAAAAAGTTCAAAACACAGATATTTTAATGACATTATTATTACATTCGTCGAGTCATGTTTTTAAAAACAAATTAGATATAAATAATTCTAATCCCTAGTTTGATAATTTGTAAATCTCCTATATTCCATTAATTTTACATTAAGGTAAAGTGTAATATAAAAAATAGTAAAATAAAACCAACTTAATGAGTAATCTTTCTAATCACAACACAGGAGTCGAAACTGAATTAAGTAGAGATTTAGGATTGACCTCTGCACTCGCCATCGGTATTGGAACAATGATAGCCGCTGGTATTTTTACCTTATCTGGATTAGCTATCCGAAATGTTGGCTCTGGTGCGATTGTCGCATTCTTATTAGCAGCCGTCGTCGCTACATTTACCGCCTTAACCTATTGCGAGTTTGCTTCTATTTACCCTAAAACGGGTGAAGGTTACCTATATGCTAGAAAGACATTTCCTGGACCTTTAGCCTATTTTGTTGGATGGGCATTATTTTTAGGTTACACTTCTTCTTGTGGTTTTTACATCGCAAGTTTGTCTAGTTATTTTCAAGAATTTGTTTACCATATGCCTTTTCAGGCAATGTCAGGACTGATAATGTTAGTTGGGCTGACCTTACTCAACATAAAAGGAACAAAGGAAAGCGGTCGGTTTCAGATAATCGTTACTGCTGCCAAAGTCGTTTTATTGATATGGTTTATATCTGGCGGTTTGAGTTATATCGAGCCAGAAGAATTGATTAATAAATTCAATAATGATATTTTAGCTTTAGGAAGTACCGCAGCGATGGTATTTATTACATTCTTTGGTTTTTCTGCAATTGCAGCATCAGCAGGAGAAGTAAAAGACCCAGTAAAAAACATTCCAAAAGCCATTTTTATCTCAATGGCTGTCGTGATTGTCTTATATATTTTAGTGGTTTTAGTTGTACTTTTTGCAGGAATTACAGAATATGATGAGAAATCAATGGGCGCAGCAGCGACTAAATTTCTCGGTGGTCCTGGTGGATATGTGATTATTGGAGGAGCGATTTTTTCAATGATTTCTGCTTCTAACGCTTCCATCATGGCAGGCGCAAGAGTAATACTTTCGATGAGTCAACTTGGTCATATGCCGAAGGAATTAGGTGTTATTAATGCAGAAACTCGCACGCCGATTGTTGCTACGATTATCGTTGGTAGCGGAATTGCGATTTTTGCCCTTTTATTACCATTAGAGGAATTGTCTTACTTTTCAAATACAGTTCTTTTGATTGCCTTGATTTTAGTAAATGCTGCTTTAATCATTCACCGTAAAAAGTTTCCAGATATAGAAAGACCATTTAGAGTGATTGCGGTTCCACTTTTACCAGCTTTAGGAATTCTAGCAAACCTATATTTGCTTACTCAAATATTCTCTCACCCGTTGCCATTTTTCTTAGCAATTGGCGCATTGATATTGGGTGTTTTGGCTTACATTGCTTGGAAAGGAACGGAAGACGTAGAGAAAGCTTTGCCTGGTATTAATTCGCACGTTGCGCATAGTCAAGGTTCAGGAACGATGAATAAAAATCGTTTTAGAGTACTTATTCCGATTGCAAATCCTAATAATATTCAACAATTGATTAGCTTAGGAGCTGCGATTGCTAAAGATAGAGGTGGAGAATTATTACTGTTAAGTGTTGTAAAAGTTCCAGACCAAATTTCGCCTAGTAATGTATCATTAAATGAAATCGAACATGCAAAATTGCAATTAAAGTTAGCTAGGGAATCTGTTCGAGAAGCTGATTTGCCGATTCATTTATTGGTAAGGGTTGGTCATAATGTTGGTCGTGCTATTTTAGAAACTTCTCGTGAAAGAAATTGTGATTTAATGATTTTGGGTTGGAAAGGTCATTCTACGAATGCCGAAAAACTACTCGGAACAATTACAGAGGATGTGATTAGCTATGCTAGAACGGATATTATGTTGGTCAAATTAGCAGGTGAAGGATTGGTCAAACGTATTTTATTACCATCAGCAGGTGGTCAGCATGCGCAAGCAGCAGAGCGATATGGTTCTACAATCGTCAAGCGTTTACAAGGTAAGTTAACTTTAGCAAGGGTTGTTCCTACTTCATCGACAGCTCAAACGGTCGAAAAAAATAAGGATGCACTTCAAGAAAGCTTGAATAGAATTGCAGGATATAATGGTGTGCCAGCAACTAGTACAGTTGTCAAGAATGATTCGATTGCGAAAGGTATCCTTGAAGCTTCTAAAGACTACGATACTGTAATGGTCGGAGCAGCAGGACAAAGTATGTATCCGCAGATTATGTTTGGAAGTATTCCAGAGGAAATTGCTAAACATGCGAATAAGACGGTTATTGTTGTGAAACATTATGACCGAGTTAAAGCATTGTATGGTAGAGTTGTTGGAGAGTAGAAAGAACAGTTAAATAATTGAGCAGCCGAGCAGTTGAACAATCGAATGTAGAAGTTTTTTTTGAAAACGTTGTTTTCAATTTTAGATCTTTAATACTTCGTCATTCAATTGTTTGGCTGTTCAATTGTTCTGTCAAAATTCATTAGAAAAATTGTTTAGCTTTTCGTTTTCCACGGAATAATTTTAGAACGAATGTCTTGTTCGTTTATATAATTTGGCTTGTGTAGAACAAGCTGTTTTTCTTGCATAGGAATGCTAATGAAATTAAAAAACAATATCATTCCAATCACTCCTAATACATTATACCATTCTAAATCGCCAACTGCGCCAACGCTAAATATCGCAATCGATGTCCAAATACAAATTTCTCCAAAATAATTCGGGTGGCGAGAATATTTCCACAAACCAGTATTCAAAATTTCAGAACGGTTTTCCCTCTTTTTAATAAAATGGAAGAGTTGATTATCTGCTATCCATTGAACTAAAATTCCTGTAATACCGATAATTGTTCCAATAGTATCCCAAATACCAAAAGGAATACTACTATTTTTTAAAATGTCAAATAACGGAATACAGCCAGCATAAACTAGAAAGGTCGGTACCATCATTATTCCAAAATAGGAAACTAATAGAAACCATTGACCACTTTGTTCTTTCACTCGAGTATATCGCCAATCTTCATCTTCCAAATTATTCCAACGTCTAAAAAAATTGAACATCAATCGAATACTCCAAATCAAAATAATTAGAAAAACGACACTTTGCCTAATTGTATTAATATCTGCCTGCTCTTGCGAAATAAAATAAGTACCAATTATAACAGGCTGCAAGCTCCAATACGGAATGTAAAAACTAGCATTTTCAAAAGCATAACTAAAGAAAAAAACCACACTGGTCGCCACAACATTAACAAGTAACAATCTCAAAATTTCAGTAAGTTCGAAATGCCCATATGCCCTAATTGCAATAGTCAGCGCAAAGGTATAAGCAACAAACTGCCAAATAATTCCAGTTATTTTTTCCTTTGTCATGTTTATATATTAAGCTGAGTAACCTCTATTTTCGATGACTGGATTTGTTCTACGTTTTGGACGTATCACCAATTCACCGTTACAGTTCGGGCAAATATCATTCATTTTTGAACTACAATCTGGACAAAATGTACATTCGTAGCTACAAATATTCGCATCATCTTGAACAGTCAAAGGTTCTCGACATCGCTCACAGCTAGGTTTCATTTTTAACATAAAGCAAAGTTTAGAATTAAAAGCCTATTCAATTGAACATTAAAGATGTTAAGAGAAATCTATTGTTACGAATCGTGTCTACCGATTTTTTAATAACGTAGAACTAATATTTCTCTTAACATCTTTAATTAAATATTTA
>CAZMEH010000430.1:0-4600 GCA_964564885.1 uncultured Saprospiraceae bacterium
TGTTTAACATCAACGTAATATCAGAAACGGGATAACTTTCGCTTGTTAATAAATAGTTTTTTCCGTGAATTCCTTTGGTTGTTACCGCTTTAAAAATACCTTCTGCCACATCTTCTACATCTACAAGTGCAAAATCTATATTATTATCATAAAAATTTTGAACATAAGGATTTGGAGCTATTTTATTTTTGAAAAGAAACTGTAAACCTCCAGATGTAGAGTCTTGTCTTTCCGATAAAGCTTTGCCCATTACACCTGTTGGAGAAACAGTAACGATCTCAAAATTTAAGTTTGGATTGTCCGTAATAAATTTTTCTACCGTTTGGTGAGCAAGGAATTTTGCTTGCGCATAAGGGTGACTTTCTTCACTCATAAATGGCGTATCCTGCTCACTAATTTGGTCACCTTCCTTTTTATTATCTGGTAAAAGCGGGAAGTTTGTATTTAAGACGGCAACGGATGCTATCAAAATCACTTTTTCAATACTAGGTGTTTCATTAATGACTTCCAAAAAATTTTTAGTTCCTTCAATAGTTGGGTCAAACAACTCCTTTTTTGGGTCTGTAACGTCCAATTTAAAAGGCGTTCCTCCGTGAATAACGATATCGCAACCATCGACGAATGCCTTTAATTGATTTTTGTTTTGAACATCAAGCGGTACAATTTCTAAATGTTCTGCCTTGTCGAACTGTTTTAAATGCTCATATTTTTCATTTTTAGAAATGTCCGTAGCGGATACTTTTACTTCATATCCGTTTGCTAAAAACTTCTTGGTGTTATAGCTTCCAATAAAGCCTGAACCACCAATAATACCTATTTTTTTCATTTTGACTGTTTTTAATGTTTTATTATAAATCGTGTCGATTTTAAAAACCGACACGGTTGAGATACAAAAAATTACGTCTTGACTTACGTTGTACAGCTACCAGCTACTCTAATTGATTTTTTTGAAATAAAGGTTTTTAACTCGACCAGTAGAAACTTTAAATCCAGTTATTATACTATTAGTATCACGTACAAATTCAACTTGTCCAAAAAACCAAGCATCACTACGAAACACATCTTCCTTTATCAAATCTAAACCAAAGTCGCTCAACCTACTATGTTTTGCGGTTAGCTTACCGTCAACAATTGTGAAGCTATAAGTAGTTGACAATTCTTCGCTATAAAATTCACCAGAGAAATCTGAGAGATTAACTGCTGTCTTATCAAAAATATTTGCCCTCATGGCTTCCATTGTTTGTCCATTTTGAGAAAGCTTAAATGACTTAATATTTTTGCCTCCATTTGGTATAAACTCAACGGTCGCTTCCACTCTATCAACTTTAAATTTGGTTGTAGATGAAGGAATAAGTAAAGCCCCTGCTCCACCTGCTGGTGTTCCATATAATTGACCATTACTTTCAGTAATTTCTATTTCAAAACCAGGAAGCTCAAAGTTGCCGACATAGGTACTCAATATATCTGCACTGACTACAAAGTCAGTTTTAGTAAGTTTTTCTTCTTTTACTACTTCTTTTTCAAGTTTATCTTTTAGATAGATATCGACCACTTTATGTGCGGTGCTACTTGGGTTGAATTCCGCTGAATTACTCAATACAATAACAGAAAAATTTTCATCAGGAAATCTAGTCAAATAGGAACGATAACCTGCGTCTGCTCCGCCATGTTGAATTTCATTTAGCCCTTTGTATTGACCTACAAATTGACCTAATGCTCCTCCAAAAGTTTCATCGTTATTAAGAACGGCAGGTTTATTCATCTTATTAATTATCGTTGAATCGCCGATCTTAATAGTTGAAAAATTCGTTGACCACAGGCTTAAATCTTCAACAGTTGTAAAAAGGCTAGTAGCGCCAACATTTGCATAATTCAAGACACTTTTTTTAGTTCCTGTATTATCTGCAAAATAAGAATAGGCTCTATTTTTAACAATTTTCTCATGATCGTCATAAAAAAGAGTGTGGCTCATTTTTAATGGTTCAAAAATGTTCGCCTTCGTAAATTCGGCAAAAGACATTTCAGATATTCTAGATACGACTTCTGCCAAAAGTGTAAATCCCGTATTGCAATAACTATATTCATCTCCAGGGTTAAAGTTCAATTCCTTTTGCTTACTGACAAGTTTCAAAATATGCTCTTTGGTAATGACATCATCCATTCGCCAACCAGCCATTTCTAATAAACTCCATTGATCTCTTAATCCGCTTGTATGAGAAGCCAAGTGTTTTAATGTGATGGTCTTACCAAAATCAGGTACTTCTGGAATATATTTTCTAATATCATCCTCTAAACTTAGTTTACCTTGTTTTTCTAATAACAGAATTGAGAAGACGGTAAACTGTTTTGAAATGGAAGCAATGTGAAATACGGAAGAAGTGCTTATTGGAATATCATATTCCAAATTAGCCAAACCATAACCCTTTTTGTATATAATTGACCCATCTTTAACGATTGCAACCGCTGCTCCAGGAGTGTTATTGTTGTCCCAAGGAGAAAAAATTTCGTCCACCTGCTCATTCTGTGAAGTTGCTTTAGGTTTTATTATTTCAACAGTTAATTCATAAATACCTGACGAGTCCTTATCATCGAACGGAGTGATTTCGATTACATATATTCCTTTCTTACCAGAGGTTAATGTAAATAATTCAGGGCCATTATTTCCGTTTGTTCCATCAAAATATTCCATTTTTTTACCCTTAGGATCATAAGTAGTAATTTCTACGTCAACGCCTTTTTGCATTAGCCTAAAAAATACAAATTGGTCTTTTTCTAAACTGATATTGTACTGATGTTTTTCAGCAGGAGTAATTTCTGACGAAATTAATTTGTCTTTCAATAGCTCTCCTTTTTGAACTTGAGCATGAATTATACTCATTTGCATGACCATTAAAAGTAGTAATGAAAATTTAATTAATAATTGTTTCATAATTGTTTTTTAAAAATATGCGCTTACTCTAATCGGTTTTCAGCTTACCCGTTTTTTCTATGTTTATGCGGTTGATTATGACACAGAATAACGGCTTGTGCATAGCACATGTCATAAGGGACACATGCTAGACAAAAACCTTTCTTAATAGTAGTTTTACCTTAATCTGTAGGGATTAATCCAAGTTGTTTATAGAATAACAAATTGTCTAAAACATCCTGCTCTTGTGCTATCTTTCCATCTTTCATTTTCACAAGTGTCACACCATCAATATCTACTTTATTACCAGAAGCAGGTATTCCGAAAAATTCGCCAGTATGGGTTCCTTTAAAGTTCCAATGTTTAACAATTTTATCACCTTGTCCAAGAACATCAATAAGTGTGAAAGTAATGTCTGAAAATCCAGTTAGATAATTTTGATAATAAGCCTTGAAATCTTCAATTCCAACCACATTTTCAGGTGGACTTACGAAAGTGATACTTGTATCAAAATTAGTTTCATTGATTTTATCAATTTCCCGTTTGTTGAGAATGTCGTCCCAAACTGTTTCATACATTTCCAAATTGTCGGTCAATTGTTTTTCGGCTTGTTCTAAAGCAACGTGTTCAGCTGATGGTTCATTTGCTTCGTTTTTACAGCTTACAATGGAAAGTGAAAGAAGTAAAACCAATACTCCACTAAAAAAAAAATTGTTTCGTCTCATAATTATTTTTTGAAATATGCGCTTACTCTAATCGGTTTTCAGCTTACCCGTTTTCTTAAATTATTGTCTAACGGTTTGTATATGAATCACAGCATTCTAAAGGGTGCTATACTTCATAGATATTGTTGTGCTTCGTTACTTGTTTTTCTCTAATTCTGATTCAATCGTATCAATAAGTTTTTCGGTCAGCACAATCATATTATTATACTCAATAACGAGTAGATTATTACTGAAAATTGAAAGCACAAATCCATTCTTTAACAATTGGTTATTTAATAGGGATTTAATTTTTGCTTCAGAAAGTTCTGTCCTAATGCCTTCTGCTCCATTTGTTACTTGAAAAGTATAGTTTGCAATATCTGATTTAAGGTCAGTGGTACCGAAATAAATAGGATATATATAATTGTCGAAATCATATCGTAAATGACCTTCTAAAAAATTTATTTTCCGATACTCCAATTGCATATTGAGTAGCATTTTCTTTATAGAATCATTGGATATAATAGCAAACTTCCCAGAGTTTATCAATTCCTGAAAAATATTGTTATTCTCATTAAATGGATACCAAATTTGAACATTTAGATTATGAAAATTAAATTCATCTGGGCTGAGTATTTTTATTTCTTCAAAACAATCCAATATTATTTCAGCTGAATTTACTGATTTCTCTCTGGCGTCATTATAAATTTTGAGTTCCGTTAAATTAAGTTGTAAATCGGATTTTACACCATGTAGATAGTTAAGCTCCTCTACTTTTACCTTACGTGCTTCATTGTTGTTGTTTATTGATAATGCTATCAAAATCCCAATTACCACAAGGACTATTTCGCCAATCGCATAAAGTAAATATTTACTAAATTTACTCTCAGTCAGTGATTTTTGACGAATTTTTCTAAATAATTTTATCATCTGTTATTTGTTATTTGTTATTTTTTAACCTTTACCACCCTGTCAAAAAAAGGTGTTT
>CAZMEH010000431.1:0-1921 GCA_964564885.1 uncultured Saprospiraceae bacterium
GTTATTTGATTGGCGTTCCTCAGTCAAGTATCGTGAATATATTTCTTAATTACTCAGACAAACTTCGGGAGAGAAGTTCCTAATTCTTAATGAACTATGACCAGTCATTTTATAACAACACATAGAGGAAAATTCCATTACAGAACATATGGAAATCCAGCAAATCCAGTTTTAGTAGCCATTCACGGTTATCCGCAATCCAGTTATTGTTGGAAGGAAATTGCCGAATTTTTGGAAGGTGAATATTACGTTATCACGCCAGACATTCGAGGAATGGGTGATAGCGAACGTACTTTGGACAAAAAGCATTACAGTAAAGATGAACTAGGGAAAGATATTATTTTGATTTTAGATGATTTGAAAATTGACCAATTTTATCTGGCTGGACACGATTGGGGCAGTGGCGTAGCGCAAGAAATCGCACATCAAATCACGCCTAGAATTAAGAAATTGATTACGTTAAACTTTCCAATTATTCACAACGAAATTGGAAAATTGAAAGCTTACGAGAAGTTAAGCGAGCGTTTGTTTGCACCGTTTTGGTATCAATTTTTTCAAAGAATGCCACATTTAGCGGAGAAGTTTTTAGCAGGAAACGAAGAATTCTGGATACGTTTCACCATGCGAGGAAAACATCCATTTGCAGAAGAAGGCATCTTAGAATATGTTCGTTGCCACGAAATTCCAAATAGTATTACGACTTATGCGAACCTGTACCGAACGATGAAATATGATATGGAACGTTGGGCAAGTCCTGAGTTTGTGAATAGAAAATTGCCTTTGGATGTCCTAGTCATTCACGGCGCACTGGATACGGTGATTGTTAAAGAGTATTATGAAAATATCGAAAACTGCTTTGATAAAGTAAAAATGGAATTCTTAGATAGCGGTCATTTTGTCTGTGATGAACTTCCGAAAGAAGTAGCTGAATTAATAAAAGGATATTTAAAATAAAAAATAAAAGTATTGATGGGCATCTTGCCCGTTCACGCTAATATTGGCGTCTATCATTGCGTGAACGGGTAATATACCCGTTAATACTTTAGCGCTTACTTCTTGCCATGCGAACAATCTTAGGCGTAAATGTTCCAAGCACATCAACCAAATCACGTTGCGCACCCATCACTTGATGAATATCTTTGTAGGACATTGGAGACTCGTCAATCGCTCCGCCAATTAATTTAACGCCATTTTGTTTCAATACTTTTTTCATTTCAGTATTTGTAAACGAATTTTTAGCTTTAGTTCGAGACATTGCTCGACCAGCGCCATGAGCAGCCGAGTTAATCGAATTGACATTACCTTTTCCACGAACGATAAAACCAGGCGCAGTCATCGAACCAGGAATAACGCCGAGTTCACCTTTGTGTGCAGGCGTTGCGCCTTTTCGATGCACAATCACTTCCGAACCATCCGCCAAACGTTCTTTCCAAGCAAAATTATGATGATTTTCAACCGTCGCAATCGGCTCTGCTCCAATCGCTCTAGCCAATCTTTTATGAATTTGGTTGTGACAAGCCGAAGCATAATCGCCCGCCAAATTCATCGCAATCCAATATTCTATACCTGCTTCGCTATCCAAATCTAGCCAAGCCAAATGTTGCACTTCTCTTGGCAACAAACATTTTTCTCTAGCAATTTTGGTATAATGCTGCGCAATATTTGCACCGAAGCCACGAGAGCCAGAATGTGATAAAATGCCTAAATACTTTTTCAATTCAAGGTTTTTTAGCTTATCGTCATAATCCACCATTTCTACAATTCCAAACTCGACAAAATGATTACCAGAACCAGAAGAACCCAATTGTCTATACGCTTTGTCTTTCATGCGTCGCACAAAAGGATGTTCTTGAAACTCCTTTCTATCAAAAATGGGATCTTCTTCGATGATATGAGAAAACGCCTTGTCGCCAAATCGAGT
>CAZMEH010000432.1:0-1516 GCA_964564885.1 uncultured Saprospiraceae bacterium
GTTCAATGAAGTTTGGTCAAATACGATGGTGATAGGAACGTATTTTGGAGAAAAAGACAGCGCACCTTATTTTTGGTCGATTATCGTTTTCACCGTTTTAACGGTTGCTTATACTTTAAAAGGCGGTTTGCGAAGTTCCTTGATTACGGACTTGATACAAATGACGCTGTTTGGGATATTGCTTTTTATCATTTTAGGCGTTATTTTACCAAAGACAGGCGGAAATATTGGTGCATTTGTTAGCTCTGGAGAATGGACAATGGTTGGTGGTTTGAATTTGCTATTTGTAGCGATTTTACAAGTTTTTAGTTATCCATTTCACGATCCTGTTTTGACCGATAGAGCATTTATTGCGCCTCCGAAAACCACTTTGAAGAGTTTTATCGTAGCTACTTTTGTTGGTGCAGCTTGTATTATGCTGTTTAGTTTCGTTGGTATTTATGCTCGAATGGAAAACATGGAAGGACAAGCAGCGGTTGAAGTGAGCAAGGTTTTAGGTGTCGGAATGATGTTGATGATGAATTTTATCATGATAACTTCTGCGGCTTCTACGTTAGATAGTACATTTAATTCATTTTCAAAATTAATAGTTGTTGACTTAGGAACACCAGAAAAAATCACGGTTCGACGAGGAAGAATAGCAATGGTTATCGTTACTATTTTAGGAACTTTACCTGTCTTTTTTAGTCCAGAAATTCTATCTGCAACAACAATAAGCGGAACAATGGTGATTGGTTTATCTCCTGTGTTTTTGTTTTGGAATGCTAAAGTTCCTAAGATTTCGTTTCATTTAGCGGTTGGCGTTGGCGTATTTTTAGGCGTTGTAATGGCTGGCGGATGGTTTCCAAAAGAATGGGTTTTATTTGAAGGGAACTATGGCGATTTGCTTACTGTTAATTTGATTGGTATGATTGCTTGTTTTGTGGTGTTTTGGCTGCCTGTTTTGTTTCAGAAAAAAACCAGTAATTTGTATTCTAAAGCTTAAACATGGGAAATGAAATCAATTTAAAATATATCAGAGTAGCTGAAATATTAGAGAATATTGAAAACATTAATACACAAATAAATCTCCATAAAGAAACAACTAAAAGTGTTTCTATGATAAGACAATATCAGTTTAAACGAGGAGAGTTTATGCAAGAATTACAAGGTTTATTAGAACCTATCATATTGATATAAATGAGAAAAGTAGGCTTTACAACCCTGAAAGGGTTGAATATGAGTAGCCACAGGTGTAAACCTGTGGTAAGTATAGAAGATACTTTGAACTCTGAAAGAGTTCTACAATTATGGTTTGTTGGCTTAGTGTAGAACTCTTTCAGAGTTCGTTGATTCTTATTTTTTGACCACGGGTTCACACCCGTGGCTACTCATATTCAACCCTTTCAGGGTTGTAGGAAGTAAAAACAACTATTGTCCTTATATATCGGTATGGTAGATTTACTATAACCTGTTCAACTTTTTGTGGGAATGAAAGTGGCGTAATTAATATAAATATAAACCACGAGCTTAAATA
>CAZMEH010000433.1:0-1874 GCA_964564885.1 uncultured Saprospiraceae bacterium
AAAAAAAGCGTCAAATCATATGATTTGACGCTTTTTTTGAAATTTGGAATTACTCAGACACTCCGACAGCTATCAGAATATGAATATATTTCTTAATTCCTAATTTAGGAATGATTTACGGAGCAACATAAGCATAGCCATCTTTTTGAATGAAGAATGCTTCGTCAGATTTTATAACATATGCTTTACCTTGTGCGAAAGGCTCTACTTGATCGTAAACCAACGGAACAATCACTTGATTGTAATGATTGACAAAACCATATTTACGTCCCTTTCTAACCGCAAACAAACCTTCGCTAAATGAACGAATGACATCATATTCAAATGGTAAAACGACTTCGTTGTGAATATCCACACAACCCATTTTACCACCTTGTTTGACGACAAAGAAACCTTCTGTTTCAGCAGGTAAACGACCTAGAAAACCAAACGCATCTTCATAAATAGTTGGAATAACTTCTTCTCCTTCAAAATCTATATAACCAAATTTTCCATCCTTTTCTACAATAGCAAAGCCATTATTGAACATTGGACGCATCTTGTTTGTATATTGAAATGGCGTAATTTTCTTACCTCTTTTATTAATAAAGCCCCATTTCCCTTTACGCTGAGCAGCAATGATTCCAGATTCAAACCTGTAACCGATGTTGTCATATTTAAAAGGAATGATTGTTTTATTAGAAATATTTACTGCGCCCCATTTACCTTCTTTTTTGACAACTGCCATTCCATCTTGCAATGTCAAAGCAAACTGATAAGTAAAAGGAATTATTTCTTCTAATTTTTGGTTGACGTAGCCGTATAACTTGTCTTTGCGAGCATAAGCCAAACCATTAATAAAAGGACCAATTTCTTTATAAATGAATTTTACTCGAGTTTTTCCTCTTTTATCTACGGTGCCCCAATTTTTGCCCATTCTAACGATAGCTATGTTTTGGTCAAAATCTAATGCATCATCAAAATCGAATTTAACCTGTTGTAATCCTTCTCTATCAATGTAACCAAACAAGTCATTTTTCCTAGCATAAGCTAAGCCGTTGCGGGTGAAGTTGCCTAATTCTTTATATCCAAATGGAATAACTATTTTATTCAGAACACTTATTGCGCCCCAAACACCGTTTTTCTGAACGATAGCAATACCATTTTCAAAATCTCTTACTTGCTCATACTCGAAAGGAACCATCGTTTTTCCATCTAAACCGATGAAACCGTATTTTCCATCTTTCATAGCAGGACAAACACTATTATAGAACACACCCATTTTGTCATATTCAAAAGGGATTTTTATATGACCATCTTTATCTATGCAGCCATATTTGCCATCTTTCATAACAGTAGCTAATCCTTGACTGAATGCTCTAGTGTCTTGATATTCTGTAGGAATGAGTTCTTCACCTCTTTTATCAATAAAGCCCCATTTACCATTGCGAACGACTTGCGCCATTTTTTCACTAAATGGATAAACACGGTCATATAAGAAAAGAGAAACTGTTTTTCCTTTTTTATCAATGACGCCCCAGCGACGACCTTTGCGGACGACTGCCATTCCTTCACTGAAAGATTCTACTTCGTCGTAGATAGGTGGGATAATTAATGAGCCATAACTGTCAATAAAGCCCCAATGACGACCTTGAAGGACAGCAGCCATTCGACTTGCGAATGGGTTGACTTGCGGATAAATTTTGAGCGCTTCCTTATGTACTAGTTCTAGTCGTGCTTTTTGATTTAGGTTATTTATTTTGCTGACTAATGCGTCATTAGTGACACAGCTAGAGATTAATAGTATCGTTGGAAGCAAAACATATAGTAAAAATTGCTTCTTCATATAATGATGCGTTTTTGTTCTTAGAAAACATACAAATATATAATAACCT
>CAZMEH010000434.1:0-2412 GCA_964564885.1 uncultured Saprospiraceae bacterium
TCAAAATGATTTATTTAAAAATTATTGTGGAAATCAGGTGTAATTTACAACGATTTAATGATTTTCATTCTTCCATTACTCCAACGTTCCAAAATTCCATTAAAAAAAAATAATGAAAAGAATATTACTTTTTTTAGTTGCAATTTTTACTATTCAACTAGCACAAGCACAAACTATTGATATTTCTGCTGCTAGACAAGTGACTTTAGGTCAAGTCGTTACCGTTAAAGGTATTGTAACCAATGGTACTGAACTTGGTGTTATTCGCTACATGCAAGATGCAACTGGCGGTATTCCAATTTATGACAATAGCGTCACTCCTAATCGTGGCGACGAGATAGAAGTCACTGGAGTAATGGATGAATTTGGTGCTTTATTAGAAATTACGGGCGTTACATCATCGAACGTTATTAGTAGTAATAATCCTTCGCCTACGCCTATTGTTGTTACTCCTTTTAGTATAGGTATCAGCAACGAAGCTCAATTATTGAAAATCAATAATGTAACGTTTACTAATGCTGGTGGTATTTTTACAAACGGTACACTTGGTTTTTCTGATGGAACACAAACTGGTCAAATTTATTTAGGTAGTGGTAGTTCACTGATTGGAACAACGATTCCACAAACTGCTGTTAATTTGACAGGTTTATCTTCTCAATACAATGGGTCTGTTCAACTACTTTTGCGTGATGTAAATGATATTGAAATCGCAAGTAGCTTTTATGTGACTACTCGTATTGAACAAACGAACTTAACTACAACTAGCTTTGATTTGACATTTGAAACAAACGTAAATGGCTCTTCAAATGTAGAATATGGTTTAACTCCTGCAATGGGAACACATGTTTCGGCAGGTGGTAGCACGACAAATCATACTGTTTCTCTAACTGGTTTGACAGCAGGAACAGTCTACTACGCTCGTGCTTACGCTTTTGACGGAACAGATACTGCTGCGGCAACTCCTAAAGTTTACGCAACTGTTTCTAACTCAACTGGTGTCATTGAAGTCGTATTCAATCAGCCTGTCAATACAGGTGTTTCAACTGGAACAAATGCTACCTACCTAGATGGTGCAGCATTAGAAGCGAAAATCATCGGAATGATTAATGATGCACAAATATCTGTTGATGTTGCTGCATACAATCAAACTAGAAACGGAATCATTACAGCGTTAAACGATGCAGTAGCAAGAGGAGTAGAAGTTCGTGTTATTGGAAATGATGGCTCAAACAACTTTGCATTACAAAACAATACAACTAATTTTAATTGGTTTTTGGGTAATCCAGATGGTTTGATGCACAATAAATTTATCATTGTTGATCCAACTTCTGTTAATGATTCCTGGGTTTTCATGGGCGCAATGAACTTAACTGATGGTGGTATTTATAACAATTATAATAACTGTGTTTTCATTCAAGATCAATCATTAGCAAAGACTTACAGGTTGGAGATGAATGAAATGTGGGGCACAAATACAACAGCAATCGGTATATTTTCAAGGAAACTTGGATCAAACAAAATAGATAATACGCCGCATTTATTCAACATCGGTGGTATTACAATCGAAAGTTACTTTTCTCCTTCTGACGGAACAACTAGCCAGATTTCAAAATCTATTCAATCAGCAGATTCTAAGATAGAATTTTCAATGATGACTTTCACTCGTAATGACTTACGTGATGACTTGATTAATCGTTTTAATGCTGGTGTTACCATCCGTGGTATGATTGAAAACGTGAATGATGTTGGTGGTGAATTTGCTACTTTGGTAGCTGCTGGTCTTAATGTAAGAGACGATTCTGTTACTCATATTTTGCACCATAAATATGTAATCATTGACGAGGATGCACTTAGTTCTGACCCAATGGTAGTTACAGGTTCTCATAACTGGAGTTCAAATGCAGAAGCCAACAATGACGAAAATACATTAATTTTCCATGATGCGACTATTGCAAATATGTATGCACAAGAATTTAGCGCACGTTGGATTGGTATCGTTACCAATACTGAAAACGTTGTTTTAGGTTTGGAAGGTTTTAATGTGAAAGTTCTTGGAAATCCTGTAAAAAATGTACTTCGTTTTGAAATGAACAATGAGTCATTTGAAAATATAAGTGTGATGCTTTATAATACTCAAGGTCAATTATTAACATCTAAGGTTTTAAATAACGTTAATGGTGTTACTAATCATTCAATGAATATTTCTGATTTTGCATCAGGTAACTACATCGCTGTTTTTCATGTGGATGGATTAGCTGTTGGAAAGAAATTTGTTGTTGTGAAGTAAGTTTGTTTCTTTGAAAAATACCGTGGAAGTTTCAAGAATCGGCTGACGGCACACGGCTAACGGCACACGATAAGGCGTTTTTCTATCAAAAATATTTTATCACGGGATTTTTCAAAGAACCGTAA
>CAZMEH010000435.1:0-1983 GCA_964564885.1 uncultured Saprospiraceae bacterium
ATGGAATGACATCGTAGCTCCTACGAAAGTCAATGATATTTTAGAAACAACTTCTACCGTATTTATGGCAACAAACGGTGGTGTTATTTCTGTTGATAAACAAACAAATGTTGTTAATCAATTGACAAAAGCTGAAGACGGAATAGCTGCTAACGAAGTAGAAGGAATTGCAATGGACAATTCAGGTAATCTTTGGATTGGAACTTATATGATGGGTTTAGCTAAACGTACTGGCTCGACTTGGACTGCTGTTCCTTATCCTGCGTCTTTTCCTGTGATGAGAACGCATTCTGTTAGAGTTGACCAAAACGACGTAATCTGGGCAGGAACTTCAAAAGGCTTAGTAAAATATGACGGAACGAATTGGGAATTGTTTAATAGTTCTAATATAAATCTTAGCTTTTTCTTTGATGGTTGGAATATAGAAATAGATCAACAGGGTAATCTATATGTTGTGAGTATCGGTGTTATAAAATTTGATGGAACAACTTGGACAGATATAACGACTTCATCTAATCTTAATTCTTACTTTGGCGGACATACGGAGATGCTTAGCAATGGTACTTTGGTATATGCCAACAACTCTACAGGAAGTAAGGTTGGATTGTATAATGGTAGTGCATGGACAATTTATACTGCTTCAAACAATGATTTTCCAACAGGAGATATTGAAGCTATGGATAAAGATGCTAATGATGATATCTATATTTCGATAAAAGGTCATGGTGTTTACAAATTACAAAATGGTACTTGGGTTCTACAAACGCTTCCTACTTCTTCCATTGACGCAACAGCTATTTCAACGATGTACACTGATGCTGATGATAATTTATGGTTAGCGAACAGTTTTGATTTTGCTAAATTAGGAAGTGGAAATACTGATTATATTGATATCAATCTTAGTCCTTTACAATCAAATGATGTTGCAAAAGTATATCACAAGAACGATGATGTTTTTGTCTTAAATGATGTAATCATTAGTCATTATGATGCTGCAAATGCAAGTTGGTCAGATATTACCGTCCCGTTGAATACGCCTGTATTGAATGGCGCATTGAGAAATATGGCAATTACAGATAATGGAGAATATTGGGTTTCTGCTGCTTGGACTGAATTGTATCATTTTGATGGTCAAAATTGGACGATGTACACAGACCAAAACTCAGCTATGCCTTTTGGTGTAATTTGGGATATGGAATGGGATGAAGACAACAATACGCTTTGGTTAGCGACAGGCGGAGGTGTAGTGAAAATCCAAAACCAACAATGGACTGTTTATTCAAATAGCAACTCGCCACTTAATAACGGTAATATTAGAAATATAGAACTTCGTAATGGTGTAGTTTATGTAGGAGCAGGAACGTTTGTCTATCGTTTTGATGGAACAACTTGGACGGATTTGACGCCGAGTAATCCAGCAAGTATTCATACTATGTATGTCGACAAATCTGATAATATTTGGATTTCGAATTGGAATAGTGGTGTTTTAAAGTACGAAAATGGAACTTGGAACAGTATCATTACATTACAAAGTAATAAGGTAGAAACCATCACAGAAGATAATAATAGTAATTTTTATTTTGGAACAGAAGAAGATGGTATAGCTGTGCTTAATGGTACAAATTGGACTTATTTCAAAGAAAACAACACTGAATTGACGCACAATAATATCAATCATTTATCAGTAGATAACAACAATTTACTATGGATAGCTACGGAAGGTGGCGTTAGTATCTATAGTCCTGCTCCACCTGTTTCAAATAAAGAAATTTTAATCGAAAACGAAGCTAATTTAATGGTTTTCCCTAATCCTATAGCAACGCAAGCAACGATTAGATTTACTTTGAAAAATAGCCAAAACGTTCGATTGGGTGTTTATGATATTCATGGTCGTTTGGTACAATCTATTATTCAAGATGAAATGCAGTTTGAAGGAAATATGACTTATAATTTCACGAAAGGACAATTGACAAGTGGTATTTA
>CAZMEH010000436.1:0-4493 GCA_964564885.1 uncultured Saprospiraceae bacterium
TTGACGGCGACTTATCGAGTGTTGCCTTATAATATAAGTACAGTTAGTTTTCGGAAAGATACGGCTTGGATAAATCCAGCAAATAACGGTCGCTTGATTGGCGGCTATGAGTATCGATTGGATGGAAATAATGGTAATTCGTTCGCTTCTAGTGGTTTGAATTATAATGGAACGTATGCTCGTGGCTTGTCCTTTGGAAACAATCAAGATGCGGTTTTTAATTCAAATTTCAATTTGCAAATGTCGGGTAACTTGGGCGATGGTGTGGAAGTCGTGGCTGCCATTTCTGATAATAATATTCCAATTCAACCGCAAGGAAATACGCAACAACTCCAAGATTTTGATAAAATATTCATTCAAATCAAAAAAGATAATGTTTCCTTGACGGCTGGCGATTACGAACTTCGACGACCCGATAGTTATTTTATGAATTATTATAAGAAGCTGCAAGGTGCGACTATTTCGGCTGCTTTTGAATTGGACAAAGACCGAACAATCGATTCTAAAGCGAGTTTTGCGATTGCTCGTGGGAAGTTTGCTCGCAATGACATCATCGCATTGGAAGGAAATCAAGGCCCTTATCGACTGCGAGGAAGTAATGGCGAACGCTTCATTATCATCTTGTCAGGAACGGAACGGGTTTTTATTGATGGTCAGTTGATGACTCGTGGGCAGAGCAAAGATTATGTGATTGACTACAATCGTGGAGAAGTGAGCTTTACACCTAATCAATTGATTACCAAAGATAAACGTATCATTGTTGAATTTGAATATAATGACCAAAGCTATAATCGAACGCTTTATGCGCTAAGTAATTCCTATCAACATAATAAGAAATTGAGTTTCAATTTTAACTTGTATTCGGAGCAAGACGGACGGACAACGACTTCGGATAGAGAACTCACGAACGCACAGCAAGAAACGCTACGGAATGTACCTGATGATGTCGGTATTGGCTTAGCTTCGGGTTTGGATAGTATCCCTTTTAGTGCGGATTTGATTTTGTATAAATTGGTTGATACGATTGTAAATGGTATTTTTATTGACTCCGTTTTGGTTTACTCAACTAGTGCGGATAGTGCGTTTTATTCTGCTCGGTTTTCGGAAGTTGGCGATAATAAAGGAAACTATATTCGTTTACAATCGGCGGCGAATGGAACGGTTTTCGCATGGATTTCGCCTGATGTGATGACAGGTTTACCGCAAGGTAGTTTTGAGCCGATTATACAATTGACTGCGCCTGCTCAGCGTCAAATGTATGCTGTTGGTGCAAAATATCAGATTAATAAAAAGTCTAGTATTTCGTCTGAAATTGCGTTTAGTTATCGTGATTTGAACCGTTTTGCTGATGTGAATAGTCAAGATAATATAGGCTATGCGGCTAAGGTTTCTTATGAAAATGAACAGGTTTTAAGTAAGAAAAAGAAAATTGTTTTGAAATCACAAGCCGATTATGAGTTTGTGCAACAGAATTTTCGTGCGCTCAATCCGTATCGACCACGAGAATTTACTAGAGATTGGAACGTAGAAAGTCAAGATGGCAGCAATCAACATATTGCAAAGGCTGGTTTTTCGTTGGCTAAGGCTAAGTTGGGCAATGTTCAATATACATTTAGTACTTATTTGCAAGACCAAAATTATACTGGTTTTAAGCAATCAGGCATTTTGAAATTGAATAAAAATGGTTTTGATATTTTAGCAAAAGGTAGCTTTCTGAATACAACGGGCTTGACCGAGCGAACGACTTTTTTCAGACCAATTGTAAAGATTGAAAAGACCTTTTCTAATAAAAATAAAATCAAAAATGATAGTTTAAAAAAAGAAACGATGGTTTTCAAAATTGGTGCGTATGGCGAGCGAGAGCAAAACCAACGCTTTTCGGTTTTGACTGATACGATGTCAAATGCTAGTTTTTATTATGATTTATATCGTTTGTATGCCGATCTGAAGGTTTCTAAGAACGCAGATTTTAAAGTAAACTATCAAAAGCGATTTGATTATTTACCGCAGAATAATAGTTTTTCGACTTTGACCATTGCGGATGAAATCAATGTAAGCGGTAATTATCGTTTTAAAAGTTTACAGCGTTTGGGTTTCAATTTGACTTATCGAACTTTGAATATTGAGCAGCCAGAAGAAACTTCGATTGAGCCGCAGGAAACTTATTTGGGTCGAGTCGATTATAGTTTGGCAATGCCGAAAGGTTGGTTGCGCTATAATGCGAATTATCAAATTGGTTCGGGACAAGAGCAAAAAGTACAATACAATTACTTACAAGTCGATGTTGGACAAGGTTATTACACTTGGTTTGATCGGAATGATGATGGGATTAAGCAATTGGATGAGTTTGAAATTTCTATTTTTCAGGATCAAGCGGATCACATTCGAGTGGTGACATTCACGGATGAATATATTAGAACGAATCAAGTGCAATTTAATCAGAGTTTTAATTTGTCGCCGAGAGCCGTTTGGCGAAAGCCAGAAAAAACGTACCAAAAAATATTAGCAAAATTTTCTTTGCAATCGAATTGGCAAGTTTTGCGAAAAGTCAGACAGGTGGAAAATGTCTCTCCGTGGTCGCCTTTTGATTTAGATATTGCGGATAGTGCGCTAGTTTCGGTGACTTCTAGTATTCGAAATACCTTGTATTTCAATCGATTGAGTGCTAAGTTCCGAACAGAACTTGGACAATTGGTGAATCAAAGTCGAGTGGTTTTGACCACAGGTTACGAAGATCGACAACGCAATGAGCAGTTTATTAAATTCCTTTGGAATCCAACAAATCAAATCACGACAAAATTAAAAGGTGCACTAGGTTCTAATGCGAATGATTCGGAAATTTTCAACACGAGAGATTATTTTATTGAATATTATCAAATCGAACCTGAACTTGTCATTCAACATAAAACGGCTTTCCGAGCCAACTTAAAATACAAGTATCAAGATAGCCGAAATACGATTATTGATAATGAAGAAACGGCAACTTTCCACGACATCAGCACTGAATTAACTTATCGTCAAAAATCAAAATCTGCCATAAATTTACGCTTCGCTTTTACTGCCGTGGATTTCACCGGCAACCCAAATACGCCGCTAGAGTTTGCGATGCTACAAGGTTTAAAAAATGGTCAAAACTACATTTGGAGCTTGACTTACCGCAGAACGTTAATGAAAAACCTTGAAGTGGATTTTACTTACGAAGGTCGTAAAACTGGCGAAATTCGAGTGATTCATACTGGGCGAGCTGGCGTTAGAGCTGTGTTCTAAAGTATTGACGGGCATCATACACGTTCACGCTAATGTTTTGCAAACGGGCAAGATGCCCATTAATACTTAAAAAATCCTCTGTTAGTCTATGAAAAAGAAACACTTAGATATTTATTCTACCTATTTATATAGATAAACCTTAGACTTGTATATGAAAGACATTTTGAAAAGTCCTATTCTTGAAATTTTCTTAGGCGAAGTAATTGCTTACGTTTTATTATGGCTTTGGGATAGTTATATTGCGACAATGCTGACCATTACTTTTGTATTGATTTTTTCAGCAATATGGGTGATTTCAAAATTGGCAGAGTTCTTTTCAGAAACGACTCCTGTTCCAAATAGTTACTTTTACGGTGTTACGGTGTCCATATTAGCACCTCTAGTTGGTTTTCTAATTGCATATTTTGTTATTGGAATAGAAATATGGACGCTTTAATGTGTAATATACAATCCCGATATTTCACTGAGATTTCGGGACAGGTCGGGACAGAACAGGACAAGTTGTTCAATGATTAGAATAAGGATGAAAAAACAGAGGCATTCTAAAATTACATCATTTAGTTTTCTCTATTCTTTCATCTCTGCTCTAAATAATTCAAACAAATAAAGATGAAATATCTAAAATATCTAAATATAGTTTTTACCTTATCATTTATATTATTTGCAATCGTGCAATGGAATGATCCTGATGGGATGATTTGGATGGCGGTTTATTCTGGTGCGGCATTGGTTTCTGTATTGGCTTTTCTTGATAAGGTTTCTAAAAAAGTGCTTTTAAGTTTAATTGCGGTGACTTTTTTAAGTATTTGCATGATTTCGCCAGATGTTTATGCTAGCCTTATTAATTATAATCCAAATTTACAGCCAGATCCAATGGTGACGCATACTAGTAATCTTCAAACAGAATTTTTTAAGGAAGCTGGTGGTTTATGTGTTATTTTAGTGGCTTTAGTATTTCAATATTATACTGTTCCTAGGCAATTGTTGTAGAAGAAGTCGGGAGTCAGAACGCTTCGCTGTCAGATCGCCTACGGCTGTCAGAGGTGATTTAATGATACTATGTATCGCTAGGTTTTGATACTAAGTTCATGTATTATTTTGTTTTATAAACAATTAATAGTTAGCATATTTTTTGTTTGTCTTCTTTCTTAAATTTACAAAGTATATCGTTAATCATACTACTCGTATCTTTTAGAAGTCAGAGGTCAGAACGCTTCGCTGTCAGA
>CAZMEH010000437.1:0-10628 GCA_964564885.1 uncultured Saprospiraceae bacterium
CAAAATTCTGTTGGAATGCTATGTTCTTATCATAGGTTAGAAATATCTCGAAATCCTGTTCAAGAATTAGACTAAGCAGTTCACCATTTTCTTTTCCTCGCCATCCCATATACTGAACCGTATAAACCTCAAATTCAGAATAATCATGTCTCAGTCGTAGCGGAAGATTTTCATCAAGCAGCATTTTCATATAAAGAGAATATATTAGAAACATTAAAAAATTTGCCTGCAAGACCTAAAACACCAAAAGCTTGTTCTTTAGTAACTGTTGGGAAGTCTTCTAAAAATTCATCAATTGTTACACCTACTGAAAGGTGTCCAAATAGTGTAGTCACAGGAACACGAGTGCCCATAAACACTGGCGTGCCTCCTAATATATTTGGATTTATATTTACATATTTAGATTTCATCATTCTTTTTTATAAAAATACGACTTTGTTGTAAAAGAAGCAATTCTAAAATTAAACTTTATTTAAAAGCTAATCCTTTTATTCACCTAGTCAAGAAACGAAAAGGTCAAAACTTGCGTTTTAGTAGATAGTTGCTTAAGTTTACTACAAATCATAAAACCATGTCAGAAACTACAGAATATCGTATCGGTCAGTTATATCAACTCATCAATGAAACAGTTTTAGATATCAACAAACGTGTTATTTTCAATACGTTAAATGAGAAGTTATTGAATGAAACAATGACTAAGGAGGAGAATCGAGTTTTTCTTAAAATTGCAGAAGAAGAAGCACAACTTCGTAATAAAAGAGTAGAATATATGATTGAATTATCTCAATTAAGAGATATTCCTTTTCAAAAATTAATGAGTGAACTTAGCTTAGAACCTGTGCATCATTCTACTTCGGTTGATAAGGAGTTCTTAAATGAGTAAAGGCTAACTTATCCATATCTTCATTCGTCCAACCTTTTTCATCCCAAACTTGATTAGCTAAACGATTTGCTTTCGCTGCAAAATATTGAATAATCAACCGTTTAATATCCTTCAATTCCTTTTCTTCTAGTTCTCTATTGAATAGATTTAATATTTCTAATTGAGTATTATTAAGAGGTGTTTTTAATTCTAAATTATTCATAATATCATTTGTTTATAGAAAAACATTTGCGAAATCTTGGAGATTTGGCAAATGAGTTACGTGAAATTGATTTTTAAAAATAATTTTCTCCGTGCCTTTGTGTCTCTGTGTTTCAAAAATAAAATGTAGTATGCTCTAAGAATCAAAAAAGCCACAAAATCTAAACGCAGCGAAACGTCAGATTTTGTAGCTTTTATTAATTTATCGGTT
Source organism: uncultured Saprospiraceae bacterium (assembly GCA_964564885.1). GTDB lineage: Bacteria > Bacteroidota > Bacteroidia > Chitinophagales > Saprospiraceae > CAKZLL01. Next base: position 1,296 of record CAZMEH010000437.1, read on the forward strand.
TTTTCTTAAATAGCAAATAATAAAAATCTCTTACTGTAAAATCACATGTTTCTCAGCAACCATCTTACGAATATTGATTAATGCATAACGCATACGTCCCAATGCTGTATTAATGCTTACTCTTGTCAACTGTGCGATTTCTTTAAAGCTCAATTCAGCATAATGACGTAGGATAACTACTTCACGTTGCTCTGGCGGTAACATATCAACCAATTTTCTCACTTTATCGTGAGTTTGACTACGAATGATTTTTGATTCTGCGTTAAGTTCAGGTGAACTCAATACATCAAAAATATCGAATGTGTCGGTTGGTGATACGGTTGGTTTTCGTTTAACTCTACGGAAATGGTCCACACACATGTTGTACGAAATTCGTAGTGCCCATTGCAAAAACTTTCCTTCTTCATTATATTTCCCTTTGCGTAAGGTGTCAATAATCTTGATGAAAGTATCTTGAAAGATATCCTCAGCTAGACTTTGGTCTTTTACAAAAAGATAAATCGAAGTGTAAATTTTGTTCTTGTGACGACTTAGTAACTCTTCGAAAGCTCGCTCTTCACCACGCAAGTAGCATGATATAAGCTCACGATCGTTAAGCGGCTTAACTTGTTGCATAACGGTCATTTGATTTTTTTTTAATTCTGAAGCAATACAAAAAAGTAAAAGTTTACCGCTATAAGTTAATATTTTAAAGATTAGAAAATTGAAGATTAAATTAATGTAATTAAGTGTTTCATGAATGAACTTTTTATGTTATAATTCATTCAAATTTACTTAATCTTGTATTGTTGTTCGGACCAAGTGTTGTTACGAAAGTAACAAATTATGTTCCAATTTAAAATGTTTAATATATACTTTGTTTAGTAAAGGTTAATAAAAGGTAACGAAAACGTCTTTTTATATGAGTGATGTAAAAGTTAAACGAGATACTCAAAATAATGTTTCCTTAGAAGATAACAAGGACATCATTTTCATTAAAGGAGCTAGAAGTAACAATCTAAAAAATGTTAATCTAGCCATTCCACGAAATAAACTTGTTGTCGTTACAGGTGTGTCTGGTTCTGGAAAATCATCCATTACAATGGATACGCTTTTCGCAGAAGGACAACGTCGTTACGTCGAAAGTTTATCTTCTTATGCACGTCAATTTTTGATGCGTATGAAGAAGCCTGATGTCGATTATATCAAAGGAATCTGTCCTGCCATTGCGATTGAACAAAAAGTCAGTACACGCAATGCTCGCTCAACAGTCGGTTCTTTAACCGAGATTTACGATTACCTACGCATATTATATGCAAGAATTGGTAAAACCGTGTCACCTGTTTCTGGAAAATTAGTTAGGAAACATGAAGTCACGGACGTTGTTGAGTATATTCATACATTTGAAGAAAAAGCCAAAATACAGCTTTATATCCCGTTAAAGCAGAAATATGACCGAACGGTAGAGCAGGAATTGAATTTATTGATGCAAAAAGGTTATGCTAGACTAAGTGTTAAAGATTCGTTAAAACGGATCGAAGAGGTCTTAGAAGATAAAAATAACCTACCTGAACGGGAAGATATTTTAATCGTTATTGACCGATTTACGGTAAAACACGGCGATGAAGAGAACCAAAAACGGGTAGCAGATTCTGTTCAAACTGCTTTTTTTGAAAGCTTAGGAGATTGTATTGTCGATGTCATGGGCGTTGAGCAAAAGCATTACAACAATCGTTTTGAACTGGACGGAATGATTTTCGAAGAACCGACACCGCATTTATTTAATTATAATAATCCTTACGGTGCGTGTCCGAAGTGCGAAGGTTTTGGTCGAATGATGGGTATTGATGATGATAAGGTTTTTCCAAATAAAAATGCTTCTGTTTACGAAGGCGCAATCGCTTGTTGGAAAGGTGAAAAACACGGACAATGGCTCAAAGCATTTTTGGCAGTTTCTCACCAATTTGATTTTCCTGTTCATCGTTCTATTAAGTTTTTGACAGAAGAAGAAATTGCATTACTTTGGGATGGTAATCAATTTTTCGACGGAATCGGTGATTTCTTCAAACGATTGGAAGAAAAAGCCTATAAAATTCAAAATCGAGTGATGTTGGCTCGTTATCGAGGAAAAACGAAATGTACTTCCTGCGGTGGCGGACGTTTGCGCAAAGCAGCTTCTTATGTTAAAATTGGCGGTAAAAACATTTCAGAATTGGTTGATATTCCAATCAGCGATTTATCCGAATTCTTCAAACAATTAGAACTCAACGAGTACGATTCTAAAATTGCAAAACGCTTGTTATTAGAAGTCGAAAACCGTTTGAAATTTTTGAGAGAAGTAGGTTTGAGTTATTTAACCATCAATCGAGTTTCGGCAACATTAAGCGGCGGAGAAACACAGCGCATCAATTTAACTCGAATTTTGAGTAGCAACTTGACGAGTTCGCTTTATATTTTGGATGAGCCAAGTATTGGTTTGCATCCTAGAGACACCAGTCGTTTGGTCGATGTGTTGAAAGATTTGCGTAATCTTGGAAATACGGTTGTTGTTGTAGAACACGAAGAAGATATTATTAAGAATGCGGATTATCTCGTCGATATGGGACCTAAAGCAGGTATTCATGGCGGTCACGTGGTATTTGCAGGAGAATATTCTACCGTTTACGAAGCAGGAAATGAAAGTTTGACAGCACAATACATGAGCGGTCGAATGAAAATTCCGATGCCAACTAGACGCAGAAAAGTTAAGGATACTATTTTAATAAAAGGCGCAAGACAACACAATCTAAAAGATATTGAAGTCAGGTTTCCTTTAAATACATTGACGGTTGTCACTGGTGTTTCAGGTTCTGGAAAAACCACTTTGGTCAAACAAATTTTCTATCCTGCACTTAAAAGACACTTTGACGAACCGATTAAATCAAAATTGGGTGAGTTCGACGAAATGTCAGGCGATTTAGCACAAATTACTCAAGTTGAATTAGTCAATCAAAATCCAATTGGTCGTTCTTCTCGTTCGAATCCCGTGACTTACGTCAAGGCGTACGATTCGATTAGAAAGCTATTCACTGACCAGCAATTATCAAAAATCAACGGTTATAAACCAAAACATTTTTCTTTCAACGTAGAAGGCGGACGCTGCGAAACCTGCAAAGGTGAAGGCGCTGTAACGGTTGAAATGCAGTTTTTGGCGGATGTTCGATTGATTTGTGAAGAATGTAATGGAAAGCGTTTCAAGCAAGAAGTACTTGATGTTACTTATAATGATAAGAATATTTTTGAGGTTTTAGACATGAGTATTGAAGAAGGTTTAGTATTCTTCCAAGCGCAAAAAGATATTATTAAGAAGTTGAAACCGTTGGATGATGTTGGTTTAGGTTACGTCAAACTCGGTCAATCTTCTAGCACTTTATCAGGCGGAGAGGCGCAGCGTGTGAAATTGGCTTCATTCCTTGGTAAAGAGCGCACAACTGAAAAAATCTTGTTCATTTTTGATGAACCAACAACAGGTTTGCATTTCCATGATATTCGTAGATTGTTGGATGCTTTTAATGCTTTAGTTGAAAAAGGACATACCGTAATTGTCGTAGAACACAATATGGAAGTCATCAAAAATGCCGACTGGCTCATTGATTTAGGGCCTGAAGGTGGTGAAGATGGCGGTCACTTGGTCTTTGCCGGTACGCCAGAAGATTTGATTCATGTTAAAGAATCGTACACTGGAAAGTATTTGAAAGCAAAACTAGAATGGGATAAAAACCATTAACCTTATCCGTACCGTCGACTAAAGTCGACGGTACGGCTTATAGTTTTACTTAAAAAATAATTTTTTTATTTAAAAGTCCCAATTTGGGACTTTTTTTTGCTCTTTTTAAGAATTTAATTTTTCCACACACACAAAATTTACTACAAACTGCTTCCTGAAAACCTTGACCTTTGAATTTTTCTAGGATAACTTCAAAATCTTAAAATTCATTCTCATGGAGCAAATTACTTTATTTTTAACAACAGCGACTATTCATATAATCAGGTATTCTCTCATGGCAGGAATTCCATTTTTCATTTTTTATAAAAAATATGGGCATCGTTTTAGTACTAATAAAATTCAACAACGGATAGCAGGAAATAAGGATTTCATTCGAGAAATTCTTCATTCTATGCAAACAATTTTAGTTATGGGAGGAGTTAGTGTGCTATTATTAGCGACACCTTTAAAAGCTTATTCTAAAATTTATATGGATATATCTAGTTATCCGATATGGTGGATTCCTCTTAGTTTGCTGATTACTTTGATAATACAAGATACTTATTTTTATTGGGTGCATCGAAGCCTTCATCATCCTAAATTATTCAAAACGATACATCTGGAACATCACAAGTCAACAAATCCGTCATCTTTTGCATCTTATTCCTTTCATTTTTTGGAAGCGATTATTCAAGCTTTTATTGCTCCTATATTATTATTTTGTCTTCCGCTTCATCCGATTGTCATTGTTCTTTATGGAACAATAACGTTTTCACTCAATGTCTATGGACATCTTGGTTTTGAAATCGTTCCAAAGTGGTTTCGTGAATCTTGGTTTTTTGAAATACTAAATACTTCTGTGCATCACAATATGCATCATGTGAAGTTTAAAGGCAACTATGGATTATTCTTTAGAACTTGGGATAGAATAATGAAAACAGAACACCCTGATTATGAAAAAGCGTTTGATAGAATACAATTGCAACGTTTTGGAAAAACTTAAGTACCGTCTCCCGATAGTTATCAGGAGACGGTACGAATTACGGATTCCATTCGTAAACAGTCCATTCTTGATATTCTTTCAGTTTTTTCATCTTCTTCTTTTCTGGAAAATCCTTTCCATTCTCAAACACCATTTTCGCAGGTTCAAGCGTCGGAACATCTTTCCAAGCGTATTCCGCATTATTTACAATCACTAAGATTGGTTGTTTTGTCAATCGCTCAGAAATGGCTGTTGGAATTTCATCTTTCAAGAATAGTTCAAACAATTCGTAAGTCGGTTGAACTGGAGAGCGAGCCGTTTGACTTGCCATCAATGGCAAACCTGTTAAAGTCGTCAATTGATAAGTTTGCGTTGCCCATCGGTCATTTGGATTGATGGTATAATGGTAATCTTCGCAACTCGAATGATAATAAGGCAATGGTAAAATCGCTTGATATTTATCAATGTCAATATCAGAAATTAGCCTTTCTAGTGTTTTTAAATATTTTGCTTCTGTCAACGGATTTAAACCTCTTGCACGCAAATTTTGATTTATCATACTGTCAATCGCATCCATTGAAAGCACCGCACATAAAGTAATAACTAGAATTTTAGCGAGCCATTTTTTATTATAAAAATACCAGTATTTGTCTATTTGATATAATATAAAAATATTAATAGTGAAGAAAAACACCCAATTAAAACGCCCCATCGCTCTAAATTGCGTCACTTGGTCAAATAGGTGAACCAAGAAATAAAACGGATTTAGCCAATTATCAAATCGTAATGTTCCGTTAAAAAATAAGGCTTTCACGCCAAAAGAAATCCAAAGGCACAGAATTCCTGTTATAGATAAAATGAAAATTAGTTGTCGATTCTTATCGGTTCGAGGAGTTACGTTTACTAAATTTTGAAAATTTAGTAAACGTGTTCTTATAGTATTTGCAATTAAAAAAATAGCATAAACCGCTAATCCGTACAAAGCAAATGCACCCATATAGCCAATTCCTTCGTAAGATGGAAAATCAATTGAGGAACTCAAAAATGATGGAACGGTAGAAAAATTATGCGGAATATAAAGCGCATCCAAAGTCATTTGCCAAACAGAATAACCAAAACCTTCTGCCGTCTCTCGCCTCAAATGATAATAAGTATCAATGTTTCTCACTATTCCTAAAACGATTCCTAAAGCAGTAACAGGAATGAACAATGCAAAGCCAAGCATTTTAGCAAAATCAATGCGATTGCGCCAATTCACCAATGCCCAAACCAAACAGAAATAACCAATTACAAAACCATTTATCACCAAAAAATACATGTGCAAAAAAGAGGAAAGTACAACCGAAGTTATAATTCCAACAATCGACCAAATGATTTTTTTCTCTTCGTTATAGTTATAATATAATCTCACCAAACCATAAAGCACTGCAAGAATACAGCAACTCAATGCCAAACTAAAATGACCAACATTGAAACGTAACAACTGTGGCGTAATCCAAGGAGTCGCAACGCTAAAAAGTGCCAACAGCCATTTTGTTTTGATAAAATGTTTGCCAATCAAATAGAGAAAAACAGAAGACAAGACAATTGAAAAGGTATAAAACCAATGAAAAATGGACAAACTAAAATGAGAAATATCATAAATATTCTCCGAAAACCATTTGACAATAACAGCTAACAATGGCGTATTATCGGTATATAATATATAATCACCAAACGGGTAATTCATGTTTTTAAATAAGAAAAAATCATCCGTTTTACCTTGATTGATAAAGTTATGATAAGCAAAATAATTACGCATTCCATCGTAAGAATCCATAAACAAATAGCGTTGACCATCTGTAATCAGTCGCCAGAACGTAGCTATAACCAACGTCGTTTGAACGATTAAGACATTCCAAAACCAAAATTTATGCGACTTTTCCATTTACGATTTTAAATTTAGGACAGGACATTGAGCAGACGACTCAAAATCGTCTGCTCAATAAACCTTGAACAATTTTAAGAGTTTCTCTACCTATTTAGTGCAAAAATACTAACTTTAGTTCGCAAAGAACGGAGTATTGAAAATACAGCTAAAATTAAAAAACCTCTACTTTCTGTTCTCACATCTCTCTTCTCAGAAAAAAATATCAACTATGAGTTTTATACGAAAATTACAAAAAACTATCACTGGACTCATTCCGTCACCGATTGTAGTCGATTTTGAAACAGGCGGTGGTAGAAAAGTCGTTGACGAAGCACCATTGCCCAAAGAAGTATTTTGGGACGAAAGTGTTCCTGTTCATAAAAATGCAAGCGGCGTTGAATACGTAAAAACGCCAGCAGAGCGATTTGAGAACTTGCCAGATTATAATTTCAAAGCAAATTATGTGGAAGTTGATGAATTGCAAATGCACTATGTTGACGAAGGCTCGAATCCCGATAGTAATCGGGAGGAACAAGTGATTTTGATGTTGCACGGTCAGCCGACTTGGGCGTTTTTATATCGTAAAATGATAAACGAACTTGCACCAAAAGGTTATCGCTGCATTGCGCCCGATTTGATTGGAATGGGTAAGTCTGACAAACCTATTCGTGGTAGTTATCACACTTATGACCAACATTGTGAAAACACTTTGGCATTTATCAAAGCATTGGATTTAAAAAATATAACGCTGTTCATTCAAGACTGGGGCAGTTTAATAGGCATGCGTTTGGCTGGCGAGCATCCAGAGTTGATATCAAGATTAATTTTGGCAAATGGTGATTTACCGAATTATGGTTCAGATGAAAATAATCCGTTGTACGTTCCAAATCCTATCGTTATCAATCCAAAAGTTAAAGGTTTAAAAATGTCTTTAGCCAAATATTCGGGTAAAGGAATGATACACACTTTTCAAGCATGGATACTTTGGAGTTTGACCAATATGAATGGTTTTGCGAGCGAAGTCATTGATATGACAACGGAAAGTAAGTTAACGCCAGCAATAAAAGCGGCTTATGATGCGCCTTTTCCATCGTTCATTTATAATGCTGGGCCTCGAACTTTGCCATCTATGGCGGCAGGCGTTACTGGACAAGTTAATGCAGCGCATGAAGGTTTGAAAAGTTTCAAAAAACCATTTCTCTCGCTCATTGGTACAAAAGATAGACTACTTGGACGCAGAAGCATTCAACGCAAATGGATAAATACTATTCCTGGCGCATCGGAACAAAATCATGAGCAATTCGATAACGCTAATCACTTCATTCAAGAAGATATTGGCGAAACCTTGGCAGACAGAACACATCAATTTATTCAGAAAAATTCTTGAACACGGTAGACGGTAGACGGACGCTTCACTTGACGATTGACGGCTCCTAGTTGTGCGGTTTTTCAGAAAAGTACACAACACAAATACAAACGGCTAATATTCGTCCGTCAAGCGAAGCGTCCGTCTACCGTCTGCCGTCAACCGTTAAAAAAATGCACACAAAACTTACACAATGGGAATCGAGTGGCGAATACATCACGTATGGACCATTTCAACATAAGGTATTCGTAAAACAAATTGGAAATACAAATGCAACCGTAGATAAAACGCTGTTGCTATTACACGGTTTTCCAGAATCTTCTTATTCTTATAATGCCGTGTTGGATGGATTATCAACCGTTTTTGACCGAATTATCTTGTTTGACATGATTGGTTACGGATTGAGCGATAAGCCAATTGAAAATTATAGTTATGCCTTATTAGAACAAGCGGAAACTGCTTTTGAAGTTTGGAAACACTTTGGAATCACTGGCGGACATATGCTTTCGCACGATATGGGCGATAGCGTAGCGACTGAAATTGTGGCTCGCCATGAAAATGATTTGATGCCAAGTTGGTTCAGCGATGGTTTACAAAGCTTGACTTTTACAAATGGGAGTATGGTGTTGGAATTGGCGGCTTTACGCATTACTCAGAAGCTGCTACTTTCAAAATATGGAAAGTCGATGCGCAAAGTTGCTACATTTAAAATATTCAAACAGCAAGTAAAAAGCGCACACGGCAATGATAAATTATCTGATGAAGCGGTTAAAATGCTTTGGGAAAACAACATTTTACAAAGCGGTAATGAAAAAACGTACTTGACGATTCAGTATTTAAATGATAGAAAGAAGTTTGAAAAAACACGTTGGCTACCCGCTTTAGGGCAAACGACTTTGCCGATTCATTTGTGTTGGGGCAATGACGATTCTGTTGCAAAAATTGAAATGGCGCATTATCTAAAAAAACACGTTTGCAAAAATGCTACCATAACTATCATGGATGGCGTTGGTCATTTTTGCCAATTGGGAAGTCCAGAAATATGGTTAAAACATGTTACTGTGTGGTATAAGTTCCTGCCTAAATTATTTAAAACTTAGGTTTCGCACCCTAATTTCATTTTTGATAATTAAACTTTTGGCTCTTTGACAAGAACAGTGGGTCAAGCCCACACTGGACTAAAATGCAGAAATTGTCAAAGAGCCAAACTTTTTTTAGCGTAAAATTATACATACTAATATACATTCTTAAAAAATCGAGATAAAGATACGTTTACTAAACTTTAAAAGTTTAGTAAACGTGGTTATGATTCTCCTTTAAATCTAAAATGTATAGTAGTATGAAAATTATTT
>CAZMEH010000438.1:0-2525 GCA_964564885.1 uncultured Saprospiraceae bacterium
AAAAAAAATAAATAAACCTCTATTCCGCCATATCTTCAAACGTTCTTTAATTTTTCGGGCAGTATGAACACGAGCATTATCTAAAAGAATAACAGTAGTCCTTGTTATTTCAAATGATAGTGCATCTAAGGTTTCAAGCACAAAATATGCATTAATATTCTTTTAGGAATTTTTATAGATAAATTTATTAGTTCTGGAGAGTTCAAAGCAATTAATGGATTTACCTCTACAGGCTTTAATAGTTACCTCTTCATCTTTAAATTGCCAGCCATAAGGAACATATCCTTGTTCAGAAAATTTGGTTTCATCACTAAAGTACAAATCAATAAGTCCTTGTTTTGCTTGTTTCTCCAAAAGTGTAAATGATTCTTTACGAACTCGATAAAGTTCTGGATGGCAAGTATGTTTAGGAATTAATCTTATCCGTTTCCATCTGCAACCAATGTTTTTAAAAAACGCTGAAGTGTCTTTAAACTAAAAGATTTGTCTAATTCTTCTTCTAAAATTGCTTTTGCATTTTTTAATCGTTGTCGTTCTTTTTGAACAGTTGCTTTAATAATGGCTTCGTCTTTCGTTTTATTTAATATCCTTTTCCTTCCTTGACCAGCTTTTGTTTTTAAACCAGTAATACCTTTTTCTAAAAAACGGTTACACCATCTATTTACGGGTTGTATTGTAATTCCAAATATATCAGCTATCCCTTGAGAGGTTTTTCCTTGATTTTTTAATAATATATAGTGACACCTTCTTGAAAAAATAGACGATTTGGAATACTTATAACCTTTCTGTAGTTCTGTTCTTTCTGTATCCGTCAAACTAATTAATTTTGCTTTTCGTCCCATCTTTTAATGACAAATATAACTTATTATTATTTATGTCTCATTACTTACATGCAATAAACAGCTTTAAAAGGAGAATGTTTTAAACTAAGGGTAAAATAAAACACAATAATCTTTTACTGGTCTTATGATAAGGTTTAAAACTTCGTACTTGAAGTAAGATAAATTATATTGCCTTTTTGTTAAAAGTAATGATGGAAATATGAACTGGAAGGCTCAAAGTAAGTTAGTGAACTGTGCAATTGATATATGCAACGAAATAAAGATATAAAGCTTTAAATGGAGATATTCAGAAAAGATGGTCTACGACGATATAGAAACCCTGTAAATAATTAATGATTAATCATTGAATTCAATTCTAACAACAACTTAAATTAAAGGTTGTAGCCACAAAGATAGAAGGAATCCTTTTATCCTTTTAATTTGAATTTTAGTTTTACTTATCTTTGGGAAAATAATAGAACAAAAATATTTTCTATATAAAAACCTCTGTTTTCTCTTCTCTCTATTCTAAAAATTTCAAATAGAAATCATGAAAGGTTATCAAACAATTAAATACACATTCTTAGTTCTTGTCATGGCAATTGGCTCATTTCAATGCCAACAGAAAGAAGAAACGGACGAATATTTAGAAAAAACGAAAAACCCTGCTTTTTTGCATGAAACTATCCACAATTTATCAAACACAGTCGTCAATGATATTTTTTCACCGCCATTAGCGAGTCGTGCTTATCTTTATACAACGCTTGCCGCTTATGAGATTTTAATTCAAGAAAACGATGAATACAAATCATTAAAAGGGCAAATTGCAGGTTTTGAAGGCATTCCGAAAGCAGACACTTCCAAGATTCATGTTTTGTCACTTTCGGCAGTCACCGCAATGATGGAAATTAGTAAAACTATTGTTTACACTAAGATAATGATTGAAGAATATGAAACTAAAATTTACAAAGAATATAAAGCTTTAGACATTCCAAATACGGTTTTTAAACGTTCCGTTGCTTATGGTAAAGAAGTCGCAAATGCTATTCTGGCTTATGCTGGAACAGACAAATACAAAGAATCTCGCACCTTAATGCGTTATTCTGTTTCTGAAAATCCAAATGATTGGCAACCAACGCCACCATCATTTATGCCGCCGATTGAACCGAATTGGAATACCATTCGACCAATGGTTTTGGATTCTGCCGCACAGTTCAAACCTGCTCCGCCAACGCCTTATAACATGGAAAAGGAATCACAATTTTATAAAGAATTGATGGTCGTTTACAATACGGTTAATGACTTGACAGAAGAACAAGGCGCAATTGCAGAATTTTGGGATTGTAATCCTTTTGCTGTTGAAATGCATGGACATTTAGCCGAAACAACGAAAAAAATATCGCCTGGTGGTCACTGGATGGGCATTGCTCGAATGGCTTCGGAACAATCAAACGCTACATTAATGAAAAGCGCAGAAGCCTATATGGCAACTTCATTGGCTTTGTTTGATGGTTTCATTAGTTGTTGGGACGAAAAATATCGAAGCAACCTCATTCGACCAGAAACGGTTATCAACAGCCGTGCAATAAAAGGAGAAACCGAGGCAATAGATTTGAATTGGAAACCTATTCTACAAACGCCACCGTTTCCAGAATACACCAGCGGTCACAGTGTAATTTCCGCAGCATCCGCCGTAGCATTGAC
>CAZMEH010000439.1:0-8642 GCA_964564885.1 uncultured Saprospiraceae bacterium
ATAGTTGGGCAACTTCGCCAACTCAAACTACGCCTACCGCAACTAATCTCTTTGCAGGAATGTATTCATTTACGGTTACGGATGCGCAAAATTGCTCAAATGTGGATAGTGTTTTAGTAACCGAACCAAATGAACTGCTTATTAATTTTGTTAAAATAGATATGTCTTGTTTTGAATTAGAAAACGGAACAATCAATGCAAATCCTTCTGGTGGAACACCAAATTATACCTACAATTGGAATAGCGGACAAGTTGTGCAGAACATTTCTAATCTCGATAAAGGAACTTATACGGTTTCTGTAACAGATGCAAATGGCTGTATCACAATAGATAGCACGACTATTTTAGAACCAACATTACTGACCTCTACGACGCTTTCTTATCCGTCGAGTTGTTTTAATGGAAATGATGGAAGCGCAGTCGCTATTGCAAATGGTGGAACGCCAGACATCAATGGGAGTTACAATTATCTTTGGAATGCGACTTTTCCACAAACCACAGATTCTGCGGTTAGTTTAGTTGGTGATCAAAGCTATTCCGTTATTATAACAGATGATAATGGTTGTACTGATACGAATAGTGTAACGATTAATCAGCCGCTTCCGATTACTTGGACGACAGATAGCACCGAAACAGATTGTGATAAGTCTGCTGATGGAACGGCTTTTATAACGGCGTCAGGTGGTGTTGGAGGATTTTTATATTATTGGGATGTTAATACAAATAACCAAATTGGAACAACAGCAGATAGCCTTAAAAAAGGAAATTACTTTGTTTCTATGGTAGATGCGAATGGTTGTGAAGAGAAAACAAATATTGTGGTAACGGGTCCAGAAGCAATAGAAATAAATGCAATTTCTGCTAGTGTTGTCTGTAAAGGCGGCTCAACAGGTGATTTGTTTTCTAATGTAGCGGGTGGTATTGGTGCTTACACTTATCAATGGGATGCAAACGCCAATAATCAAACTACTTCAAATGCGACTTATTTGAGTGCTGGATTTTATTTCTTGTTAGTAACAGATGAGAATGGTTGTGTACAAGTAGATTCTTTTGAAGTCGAAGAACCTGCATTTGATTTAAACTCTAATTTAGTAAAATCAGATATTCAATGTTTTGGTAATAGAAATGGTGAAATCATTATCAATACCATAGGCGGAACAATGCCTTACGAATACAGTTTGGATCAAATCAATTACGATGCTGCAAATGCTTTGACTGGATTGTTTGCAAAGGATTATATCATTTATACCAAAGATGGAAATGCTTGTGAAACAGTCGATACGACAGAAATCATAGAACCTGCTCCGTTTTCGGTTTTACTACCTTTTGATACAACGACTGATGTAGGAACAGATGTTCAAATATTTCCCGTATTGGATAATGGTGTTGCGCCGTTTACTTACGAATGGCAACCACAGGATTCTACTTTAACTTGCTGGGATTGTCCAAATCCAACAACAGTTAATTTGCTTTACGAGCGAGTTTTTACTTTGCAAGTAACAGATGCCAGCGGTTGTGTTTCCACAGATGAAATGACGGTTCGTATCAATCAAGATCGAGCGATTTACGTAGCAACTGGTTTTACACCAAATAACGATGGCGTAAATGATGTTTTATTTGTTCAAGGAACGCAACAGATTGTCAAAGTCAATTATTTTCAAGTCTACAATCGCTGGGGCGAATTGATATTTAAGAATAAAGACTTTTCAGCAAATGTTGATGTCAATGGCTGGGATGGTTATTTCAAAGGTGATAAAGCACCAAATGGCGTTTACGGTTGGCTACTTGAAGTAGAGTTTATCGATGGCGAAGTTTTCCAAGTGCAAGGAAATACTACGTTGATTTGGTAAGTGGTTTTTGAATCGTAGAATACTCAATGCTATACTTACCGGATTCTTAACTTGATTGAGGATCCGGTAAGTATTTTTTATGAAAGTATCAAATTTTAGAAACACAAGTTTCTTTTTGGTTCTCTTGCAAAAATAGCCAAATAACCCTCTCTTATATTCCTTCACCAAACTAAAAAGGTGATTATTTTTTGATAACCTGCTCAACTAAACTTATTTTTGCAGACTGTTTTTAGAAGAGAGAGCAGAGAAGAGAGAGAAGAGAGGTAATGCATTCAAGTAAACTGTTGTTTCATTGCAATTTAACTCTCTGTTTTCGCTTCTCTCGTCCCGACTACTGTACGGGACGCTCTATTTTTTCAAAAAAAATAAAACATGGCGGTTCAAGAACCATTAATTATAGGCATTACTGGCGGGAGTGGAAGTGGGAAAACGGTTTTTCTTCGAGAGATTGCCAAACCATTTACCAAAGAACAAATTTGCATTATTTCGCAAGATGATTATTATCTTCCGATAGATAAGCAGTTGATTGATGGAAATGGTATTGAGAATTTTGATTTACCGACGTCGTTCGATATTAAAGGATTTGAGCGAGATTTGATAAAATTGAAAAACGGCGAACCTGTTGAAATCAAAGAATATGTTTTCAATAATAAGGACACAGAGCCAAGTATTATTACGCTACAACCTGCGCCTATTATCATAGTAGAAGGCATTTTTGTATTTCACTTTAAAGAGATCCGAGAAAAATTGGATTTGAAACTCTTTGTGGATGCAAGAGAAGAACTGAAGATTATTCGAAGAATTAAGCGAGATGGAATGGAAAGAAATTATCCGTTGGATGATGTATTGTACAGGTATCAACACCACGTTTCGCCAGCTTATACTACATATATAGCTCCTTACATTAGAGAAGCGGACATTGTAATTAATAATCACCATGATTATAAAAAAGCGGCAAATATGGTGATTGGCTTTTTGAAAAATACATTAGGATAAAAATAAGGCAACCATTAAAAAAGGGTCGGACGCTTTCAAAGCGTCCGACCCTTAGTCTTTATAATATCGAAATTACTAAGCTATTTTCATTAAGTTTACCTTTTTCATCCAACCGAATTTATCATCAAGCGTACCTTTACGCAAGCTGATTAAATCCTCTTTTAGTCGAATAGAATGCTTTCTTGTCTCAAGAGCAGGCAATTCGTAATTGGTATCTCTATAATTAAAAGAAGCAACAGGCGCAACAACAGCAGCCGTTCCAGCACCAAAAACATCTTCTAATTTTCCTGCTTTATGTGCTGCTACAATCTCTTCAATCGGAATCGGACGTTCTTCAACCGTCAAACCGTAGCTACGGAACAATTGGATGAAACTATCTCTAGTAATACCGTGAAGGATTGTACCGTCATCTAAATTTGGTGTCAAAACTTTTCCATCAACAATGAAAAATAAGTTCATCGTACCACACTCTTGAATGTATTTGAACTCTTTTGCATCTAACCACATCAGTTGGTCAAAACCTTGTTTCTGAGCTTCCAATTGAGGTAAAAGCGTCGCAGCATAGTTACCGCCAGCCTTTGCCGCACCTGTTCCGCCTGCCGCAGCACGAACGTATTTTTCAGAAGCGAGCAACTTAACTGCACCGCTATAATAAGCACCGACGGGAGCTGTGAAAATGATAAAACGGTACGTTTCAGAAGGCTTAACGCCAATAAACGGATCGTTTGCAAACATATAAGGACGAATATATAACGAGCTATCTGGCGTATTTGGAATCCAATTATGGTCAAGTCCAACTAGTTCATTTAATGCTTGCATGAACAATTCCTCTGGCACTTCTGGCATTGCCATACGAGCAGCAGACTTGTTTAAACGACGAGCATTCATCTCTGGACGAAACAATAAAGGCGTACCGTCAGCGTCTTTTGTTGCTTTCATTCCTTCAAAAATCGTCTGCGAATAGTGTAAAACAGAAGCCGCAGGACTCATTTCTAAATTTCCATAAGGCACAATTCGTAAATCTGTCCATTCTTTACCGTCGTAATCTGCGATAAACATATGGTCAGAAAAAACACGACCAAAAGGAATGTTATTAAAATCAACTTGGCTAAGTTTTGATTGATCGGTTAATTGAACATTGAAATTGTACTTCATAAGTTGTTATTTTAGACGAAAATTTGATGATTAATACTAATTCAAATTTGAGAAATGAATATTAGTATTAATAGTTGTGATAATCAAGAATTGTCGATATTTTTTTCTGTAAAATCTAATATAAACTACAAAATAATCTTGACACTGTTCCCAAATTTTATTTCAAATGATGGTTTTAAATAAAATTATGTTTTGAAAACAGGAATGTAGTTTTAATATTTCAAATAAACTTTGGAAACTATTTACGATTTGATAATTATATTTTAAACAATATAATTTGTTACTAATTTTGTTTGTTGAACGATACCTATCTTTATTAAACGTTAAAAAATTGTTAAAATAAATTGTTCTGTGCTATTGATAACAGAATCTTCCTAATATGAGCAAATGAATGAGGAAATAACTTTACTAAAGGAGTTTTTAGATTTTGATGTTTATCCCGTCAATGATTTCACAAAAGATGATTTCAAAGGGAATAATTATCAAAAAACTTTGATTGTCTTAGGTTCAAAAAGCCAAACCGAAGGCAATGAGCAATTTCTTCAAAAGATAATTGCTGCGGTTAAATATAACTTGATAGAAGATACATTGATTTATCATTTTAGTCAAGATAAGCCTATTCCTTTTGCCGCAATTTGTCAAAATTACGATATAGAAAAGGTCATTTTTTTTGATATTAACTTGACGGATTTAGGTTTACATATTCAATTGCCGAGATATCAGGTAACCAATTGGAATGGTTTTCAATTACTACATGTAGATTCGTTATCTAAAATAGAACAAGACAACCGTTTGAAAGGCGGACTTTGGAATGCGTTAAAAACTATGTTTTTATAATTAGGAATTAAGGGTGTTAAGAGCAACTATAATGTTAATTTTTATAAAAAATAAAATTTAAGTACCAAGGGTGCAACATATAATAACATGAGGCAATGCCTCATAGCCGTCAAGCTAAGAAAAAAGCGGTTCTTATTCCGAGCACTCGGATTAGCGTCAAGGTTTTTACAATCTCCTTGACGCAAATCTGATAACTATCGGGATAACTGCATTATGGATTAGATTAGAGGTTAATCTAATTTTCCCAATATCGTCATAGGTTCAGTATTCAGAAATAATTTTTGTCTTTTAATAAACGCCTATAATACTATATAATGTATTGGGTTTGATTGACTTTACAAAATATTTTACCAATGGCACAGAACTTTAGACAGACCTTACAAACAAGAGTATCCCAAAAACTGTTAGTTTGTCAAATAATTTAGATATTAAAACCATAGAGATATAACTAAATATGTCCGACTACTTATTCTATCATTTTGAAGTGAACACAATAAAATCCATTATAAATTGATAATAAGCCATCATACAATTAATATTTTTGACAAGAAAGTCTTTGAACGGGCTTTCGTCACTCCTCCTTTTAAAAATTACAACCCATTACCAGAAGAGGCTTGCTTTCTGTTTGTGCTAGAAGGAAGTAACAACTCTTATTCAGAAGAGGAGCGTCTTACTTTAAATGAAGGAGAAGGTGTTTTAATGAAATGCGGAAACTATATCTATGAAGGGAAACCAAACCGTGATACTGGGAAGTGTGGGCTTTTAGCTATTCATTTTTATCCTGAAGTATTAATGAGAATATATAAAAACGAAACGCCATTTTTTTTAAAAAATAAATCTCATTACAAGTCCAATATGTCACGGGTAAAATCTAATGTTTTAATGAGTAAATACATTGAAAGCTTGATGTTCTACTTTGAGAACCCTAAGCTTGTTAGTGAAGGTTTAGCCATTTTAAAAATGAGAGAAATTATTTTACTACTATTGAATACAAAAGATTCTTCTGCTATTCTAAATATTATGAGCAACCTTTTTTCTACTAAAATTTTCAATTTCAAAGAGGTTATCGAATCACATATTTTTTCTCCTCTCTCCATACCAGACCTTGCTCAACTCACTCATAAAAGTCTTGCTTCGTTCAAAAGAGAATTCAGAAAAATATATCAAGATAGTCCCTCTAATTATATCAAAAATAAACGTTTGGAAAAAGCTGCTAGTCTATTAAGTATTTCAAATGATTCGATTACCTCAATCGCTGTTGACTGCTTATTTAATGACGTAGCTCATTTTTCAAACTCATTTAAGGCTAAATATAATCTAAGCCCTTCTAAATATCGAATGAGCCAATTACACAAATAAGTGAGCCTCATCTAAAAACAAGTCGCCTTTTATTTTCAGTTCTTTGTAGTATTAATTTAACTTAAACTATAAAGAATGAAAATATTAATAACCGCAGCGAACGGGCGCACTGGTTTTCCTGCTGCAAAAGAACTACTATCATTGGGCTTCAATGTAAGAATATTTGTTCGCAACGCTAATAATGTCAAAGCGCTTGAACTGAAAAAAAAAGGTGCCGAAATTTTTGTGGGTGACATGCATGATATGCGAGATGTAAGAGAATCTCTAAAAGGGATAGATGGTGCTTTTTTTGTTCCTACACCACCTAATATGCTTTTTCAAGGTGCTACTTTTGCTACTGCCGTTGATGAAATGAAAATCAAGCATGTTGTGGTCTTAACACAATGGCTTTCATCTAATACACATCCATCAACTTATACAAAAGAACATTGGTTAATAGATCAAACGTTTAAAAGACTTCAAAATACGAATATCACAATTCTAAATCCTGGATTATTTGCTTACCCTTACTTTATGATGCTAGAACCAATGCTACAATTTGGAATGATGGCGGATTTGGGAACTAATGCTCCTCCTTCTAATAATGACATTGGATTAGTAGCTGCTCATATTTTGAAAAACCCTGAGCCACACACTAACAAAACATATAGAGTAACAAGTAAGGATCTCTTAAGTCCTCAAGAGATGGCAGCTATTATTGGAAAAGTAGCTGGGCGAAAAATAAAAGTTAAGCAATTTGCAGAAGGCATGACACTAAAAATGTTCAAAACATATGGGTTTCCTCAAAAAGATGCCTCACAAATAATTCATTATGCAAAAGATGCTCGTGAGGGAATCTTTGCCATCAATGCACCAACATCAGTAGTTAAGGATATTGTGGGTAAGGAAGCTGACGATTTTGAAACGATAGCTAAGGGATATTTACACGGTCATCCTATGCTCAAACAGTCTTTTGTTAACAAACTAAAGACAATGGGTATTATGATGAAAGCTATGACTACTTCAAAATGGGATATGAAAAAATATGAAAAAGAACAAGGAATGCCCAATTTCAAAAATATGTTGTCACCAAAGGATTCGAATGAATGGAAAAAAGATCATGAATAGACTTGTTACTCTTCATTAAATATTCAAAAGACATGACTAATCATAACAATAAAGGAAACTTAGTATTGGTTACGAGTGCAAATTCAGGAGTATGATTTGAAGCGGCATATCAATTCGCAAAAGCAGGTTATAACAAGGTAATGCTAATGAAGCTGTTCATAAATATATAAACCAAATAAAAAATAGGATATTTTAAATCTCACAAAATTTATTTAAAATTAAATGCATATATTTTATTTTAAATTTTGCCAATTTTATAAAAAATGCTTATTTTTAAAACCTGTTGAGTTTTCAGAAATTATAAATTATTTATCGTTCCAAAGTGTAATTCTATTACAAGAACGTAATGGTGCAGTTTATTTATTACATTTCACTAAGCAAATTAAAAGAAGGAGTATCATCCGATTCAATCGGTCAGTATGGATCTGACGACGTAAAGCAGAATTGATGATACAGCTGATGCCTCTCCAGCTACTCCTGCCGTTGGGAATATTAATTGGTCTAAATTATCACTTTAAGAAGGGGCTTAAAACTTATCGCCTATGGTTCAAGATCAAAATAAGCAATAAAAAACCGATAGACATAAACGTCTGCTGATATTGAGCGCAAACACGACATATCAATTATGGTAAGTAGTCTTAACATTTAATACATTGAGTCGTTTTTAAAAATGAATAATTTACAGAATTAACATATCACAATAACATTCCAAATGTTTGCTAATATTTAATAAAAACAATATGATAAAATTTACAAAAAAAAAGAAGGTAAATAAAACCACAGATAAGGTATGGCAGATTTTTGCGCATGAATTTAATGATGCACATAAATGGATGTCTTCCGTGAATCATTCATTCGGTCAATCTAATGGCGAATTATTTGATGGATCTCAATCAGATGGAAGGGTGTGCGAACTAAGTCCAAATGAAAAAGGTATAAAGGTTTCGGAGCAATTCTTAGCATATAATGAAGAGAATAAAACAGCTACGGTTAGGATTAATTTTCTTAATACTCCTTTCTTTTTCCCTTTGAAATTCAATACCCTCAATTTCTCTATACAGGACATTGGTAAAGACGAGTCTGAAATGATTTGGAAATTCCGTTCAGACATAAAGCCTCTTGGACTTCTTCTATGGCCTCTATTAAGAATCGTACTTGGGATTTTTGTAGGACAGATTATGGAGGAATTAAAGTTTTATGCAGAGAATGGGACTCCTCACCCTAGGAAAATAAAGGCAATGGGGAAATAGAAACTTCAAAATAATTTAATCAATACAGAATTTAAGGAAGGTTCGAAATCAGGCGGTTATAGGGAGAGGATACCGAATAGACAACAAA
>CAZMEH010000440.1:0-9772 GCA_964564885.1 uncultured Saprospiraceae bacterium
AATATATTTTAATGCAATGTTACTGTTTTATTATTGAAAATGTAATCAATTATTTTAAAGTAATTCGTTATTCCCTTATTAATGTAGATATTTGTAGAACATGAGATTTTTTAAAAAACATTCTGGTGTCAAACCACATAAATAGACCTTTGCCATAAAAAATATGCGACTTCTTAGCCAATTATCTATTCGTATTAAACTTATATTGATTGTACTTGCAGTTAGTTTACCAGTCTTGGTGCTATTTGCCATCTACAACATATTGGCTAATGCTGACTCTTCTCGAGACCGATTGAGTAACGAAATAGAGAGCGTTGCCAAAATGACGACCGAATATGCTCGTCCATTTTTGATATTTAATGATGAAGAATCTACCGAACAATTATTACAGTTCAATAGGTTGGAAAGCATCGAGTATGCTTGTATGTATTCTGAAAGTGGTGAAATCGTTTCTGAATATATCAAACCAGCAGAAGATAGTCTGGAACAAAATGATATTAAATCGTCGATAGAAACCTTCAAAAAAGAAAATTCCTCTGAATATATTGATGAACATCTTCATATCTATGAAAATGCAGAATGGGACGGAGAAATAATTGGTACTTTATATATTATAGCCAATACTGAAAAAGTACACGAACTGATTCAAAAGTCTATTTGGAATACTTTAGTTGCTATTTTCATTGCCATTGCCATCACGCTGATTCTAGTTATTTTTCTTCAACGATTTATATCCGAACCGATATTATCATTAGCGTCTTTTACTGAAAAAATTACAAAAAGCCCTGATTATGGTCAGCGTATAGAAAATTCATATCAAGATGAAATTGGAACATTGTATAATAGTTTCAATGCAATGCTGGATAAAATAGAATCAACAACAGTATCAAGAGGTTATTTAAATGACATCTTATCTTCCATGGCAGAAATGCTTATTGTACTGGATAATGATTTTAAAATCCAAAAAATAAATGAAGCGGTAGAAAGTCAAATGGGTTATGATATCAATGAATTACTTGGGAAAAAATTAGATGTTTTATTGCGTCGCAAAACAAATGAAGCGTTTTATGAAAACGCTGTGATAGAAACCGATTTCTATACTAAAGATAATGAACGAAAAATAGTTTCTATTTCATTGTCTGGCTTAAATAAGGAATCTGGAACACCTTCTTCTATTATTTGTACAGCACGAGATATTACCGAAAAAGAGTTAGCCAAAGAGAAACTTAGAACTAATATTAAAGAATTAGAAGAAACGCAAGGACAATTAAAAATTGCTAAAGAACTGGCAGAAGCTTCTTCAAAAGCAAAGTCAGAGTTCCTTTCGAAAATGAGTCATGAGATTCGTACACCTATGAATGCAATCATGGGAATGGCACATTTATTACTTCAAAATAATCCAGATTTAGAGCAAAAAGAAGATTTAGAAGGCTTATTGATGTCTTCTGAAAGTCTGCTGACGCTTATCAATGATATATTGGACTTTAGTCAGATTGAAGCAGGAAAAATTATTTGGCAAAAACGTGAATTTGAACTAAAAACACTCGTTCAAAAAGTTGTCAAAACACACCAAAATAATCAAATAGAGTTATCATTATCTATCGACCAGCGCATACCTCTTTCTGTGATTGGCGATGAAAAACGATTAACACAGATATTGTCTAACCTTGTTCACAATGCGGTGAAATTTACACCGAAAGGTGGTGTTTTTGTTGAAATGAAATTAGATTCAGTTAATAAAACACAGTCTTTCATTGAGTTTACGGTTAAGGATACAGGAATTGGGATCCCTGACGGTAAGCTAGGACTTATTTTTGAAAGCTTCTCGCAAGTTGATAATTCATTGACTAGAGAATATCAAGGAAAGGGACTTGGATTGAGTATTGTCAAGCATTTGTTAGAAATGAAAGGCAGTAAAATAAATGTTCAAAGTATCATTAATAAAGGTTCTATCTTCTCATTCATATTACCATTTGAAAAAGTAGAACAATCAGAACCAAAGGCAAATAGTAGTAAAAAAATTAATGGCATTGCTAAGATTGATGAACGCTTAGCTGGTATGAAAATCCTTTTAGTTGAGGATAATAAAATGAATATTCTGGTGACTAAGAAACTGCTGAAACTTTGGAAAATAGAAGTTGATGTAGCCATGAATGGACAAATCGGTGTAGAACGAGCTTCTGTTGATGATTATGATATTATTTTAATGGATTTGCAAATGCCCGTCATGAATGGTTTTGAATCTTCGAGACAAATTCGAACATTAGAACGTCATAAAGAGACACCTATCATCGCCCTTACGGCAGAGGTTCGAGAAGAATCTCAAGAGAAAGCAACTCAAGTTGGAATGAATGATTACGTCGCTAAACCATTCAAACCTAATGTGCTTTTTCAAGCTATTGCGCAGTTCGTAATAGTCAAAGATTAAATGAACCTAACCTTTTATTGTTTTGGAAGTAAAGTGTTTTAGAAACACTAATACTAGACTTGAATCATTAACCTCTTCTTAAGAAACAGTCGTTATGAACGATAAAAAATAATTTCACTTCTTCTCTTATTGAACCTGTTTAAAACACCCATTGTTAATCTCTTGACAAAACGCTTGATATTACTCAGTTGAGCCTCATGTGATAAATTCACCTATTAGTTTTTTTGTAAACAATTGATAGTCAGTATTTTTTGTCTGATTTATTTTTTTACTTAAACACGTCAAATACCTTAACTGTCTAGGAAAATCATCAAGAATCAAAGAAAACAAACCATCTTTGGCATAGGGTTCGCACTACATTTTAATGAGAATTAATCATCTAAAGTTTAATAGCTTCAACACCAAACACAATGAGATATGATGAAAATTAGAAAAAACACTATCATTAAAGGAGTTTTAGGATCAATAGCTATTGGCGCATTATTCTACCTTGGCAATGTTAAAAATATTACAGGTACAGCTTCAAGTTCTTTAACCAAAGCAGATACAACGGGAACCTCTTACGCTCTATTAAAACAGCCACCTTTCATTAATACTAAAAAAGGTGCATTTGGTGAAAGCGTTAATTCTATTGAAAAAGTAACAGAAGAGGATGTTGCGGAGTATATTCGTAGACCAAAATATTTACCAAAAGATTTTACAGGTTACAAGATTGAATTGTTTACCGTTTTTAATAAAGAACTGTCTTTGAACGATAAACTATACCAACAATTTGGAGGAATAAACATTGAAGAACGCACAACGGATAGTTATACTTATTTAATGGGAGAATTTACAGATAAGAGAGCTTGTGAAGATTATCTGAAAGTTATTACGAATAGGTATGAGGAAGCTAAAGGCGTAAAATACAACAACGGAAATCTTGTAAATTATAAATAGAATAACTTGAATTACAAATTGAATAGGTTTAAATAATCTTAAAAAAATGTTAGACACTGTATAGTGTCTAATATTTTTTTTGAATATTTTGAAAAGGTAATTTATCTAACTTCTCTTTTAAGTACTTGGACAAAAGTTTTTACGTATTGCTTTGTTTTATAAACAATTGATAGTCAGCAGTTTTTTTATCTGACTTCTGTCTTCTTACTTAGACTGGATACGTTTCAATCAACGCAAACTGATAGAAGTGGTAACGATAGTGCATGTATTCAAACAAACTCAACTCTCCAAAATCCATCTCTCCTAAAAACTCATTATAACATTTGAAATCTGGATTGGCATCAAAGTGATCATAAAACCGCTGTACAGCCTTTGGCAATTCGGCTTTCGCTTCTTCAAAAGTGCCATATTTTAATGCAGGTAAATCAGCTTTCGTTTTATCAGATGGGCGATGTGTCAAAACAGCACCTTTCTCATGAATAAATGCTTTAAAACCTAATTGACCCTTTGTTGGAGGATTTTGAACTTCTCCGTGTCTACTCAATACCGCTTTGATAGTAGAAGTCAAGTGTTCTACCATATGCTGAGCCGTCATCAATCCAAACCTTGGTTCAGTATCTTCTTTTAGTTGTTTTAATAGTTTTGGTATTTCATTTACTAAATACGCTCTGTGTTCTAATTTTGCTTCCATAAAACTGTTTATTTATAGATAAATGTTAGTGTGAAATGTAACTAGATATTACTAAATTTTATTGAATTATTCTATTTTTTAATTATTTATTCTTGTTGCATGAATATTTAAGGTCAAATTAATTGGGTATTTCGAATAAAAAATAAGGTTGGAGAGTTATAAAACATTAGCAAAACTATTTTCATCTATTTAAAAGCTAATACTATCTAATGATTGTGAGAATGAAGGCTATGGTTTTTATATTTGTATAATTACAATATTACAATCGTCTGCCAATTTCGTAAAATTGGATGAGAAATTTTATTGAATACCATAAAAATAAAAGGATGAAGCTAAAATTTTTAACTTTTCTACTCATGTTAGTCGTTTCAAGTCAAGTTTTTGGACAAGATAACGGGACAAATATCAAATTTGTAGAATATGACTTAGACAATGGACTCCATGTTATCTTGCATGAAGACCACACAACGCCAATTGTTACCGTTTCAATCATGTATCATGTTGGTTCAAAAAATGAAAATCCAGATAAAACGGGTTTTGCACATTTCTTTGAACATTTATTATTTGAAGGTTCTGAAAATATTAAACGAGGAGAGTTTGATAATTATGTTGAAAATGCTGGTGGTACGCTTAACGCAAATACTTCATTTGACAGAACATATTACTACGAAATACTGCCATCAAACCAATTAGAGCTAGGACTTTGGTTAGAATCTGAGCGTTTATTGCACGCTAAGGTTGAAGATATAGGGATTGAAACACAGCGTCAAGTAGTGAAGGAGGAGCGTAGACAACGCATCGACAACCAACCTTATGGTTCTGTTTTGGAACAAACGATGAGCCATTTATTTACAGAACATCCTTACAAATGGCCAATTATTGGTTCTATGGCGCACCTTGATGCAGCAGTAGAAAAGGATTATGTTGATTTCTATAAAACGTTCTATGTTCCTAATAATGCAGTGCTTTCTATCGCAGGAGACATCAATCCAGCGGAGGCAAAGGTAATGATTGAGAAGTATTTTGGAACTATTCCAAGAGGAACAAAAGAGATTCCTCGTCCAACGATTAAGGAACCCGCATTGACTGCGGAGGTGAGAGATACGGTTTGGGATAATATCCAATTGCCTGGTGTTATTCAAGGTTTTCGCATTCCAGCACAAGGAACGGATGATTATTATGCAGTTGATATGTTAGCTACTTTATTATCAAGAGGTGAAAGTTCTCGTTTCAATAAAAAGCTAGTGGATGAATTAGAATTGGCATTATTTGTCGGTACTTTTCCATTAGACTTAGAGGATGAAGGCGTTGCTTTGACTTATGGTATTGCTAATATGACCACTGACGCTCAGGACTTGGAAGATGCAATGGATAAAATGTATGCCGAAGTTCGCAATGAACTCGTCACGGAAAGGGAGTTTCAAAAGTTAAGAAACCAAGTAGAAAGTGATTTCATACAATCTAACGCTACAATGGCTGGTATTGCAGAAAGTTTAGCTAATTATCATATGTATTTTGGTAATGCTGATTTGATTAATAATGAATTGGAACGTTACCGCTCGGTTACTCGTGAAGATATCAAACGTGTTGCGAACAAGTATTTCATTACGACAAATCGTACTACTTTGCACTATTTACCAAAAGGTCAAAAAGGTAATTAATTTTAATTAAAAATTAAGAATTAGGAATTACGAATTGCTGAACAAGTGAGAGAGCAAAAAGGAGGGAATAGAGGTTTTTTTATAGAAAAAGGCATAAATACGTTTTGAAAAAAATCTCTGTTCTCTGGTTCTTGCTTCTCTGTTCTAAAAAATTAAAAAAAGATTATGAAAAATATATTTTATCTACTCATCGTATCATTGTTTATTGTTCAGTGTACGCCAACTGCAACAATAACGGATACAACTAAGACAAATCCTGGGCCTGTTGCAGCAGTAACCGACGACGGAGGTACATTAGATAGAAGCATTCCGCCATCGGCTGGTCCTGCGCCAGAAATCAAAATTGGTGATTACGATAAGTTTACTTTGGAGAATGGAATGGACGTTATCGTAGTAACTAATGATAAACTACCAAGAGTTTCCTTTTCATTGCAAGTTGATGTTGATCCAGTATTGGAAGGCGACAAAGCAGGAATGGTTGACTTAACGGGTCAGTTGATGCGTCGTGGTACAAAGTCAATGAATAAAGCAGAATTGGATGAAGAAATTGACTTTATCGGTGCTAGTTTGAATACAAGCGGTACTGGAATTTCAGCATCTTCATTGAGTAAGCATCAAGGAAAATTATTGGCATTGATGTCTGATATTATTCTAAATCCTAACTTCAAGGAAGAGGAATTAGATAAATTGAAGAAGCAAACGATTTCTGGTTTAGCGGCAAATAAAGAAGATGCAACCGCTATTGCTGGTAATGTTGCTGATGTTTTAAATTATGGTAAAAATCATCCTTATGGTGAAGTTACAACAGAAGAAACGGTTGAAAATATAACCGTTAAAGACTGTGAGCAATATTTTGACGCTTATTTTAAACCAAATACTACTCGTTTAATCATTGTTGGTGATGTGAATGCTAAAACAATCAAAAGTGATTTAGAGAAGTATTTTGGAGCGTGGAAAGAAGGTGATGTTCCTAAGAATGAATATGAAGCGCCAAGCGCACCAAAGGCGTCGGAAGTTGCTTTTGTAAATAAAGAAGGAGCAGTACAATCTGTAATTACAATCACTTATCCGATTGACTTTACGCTAGGTTCACAAGATGTCATCAAAGCAAGTGTGATGAATAGCATTCTTGGAGGCGGTGGTTTTTCTGCTCGTTTGATGCAAAATCTACGTGAAGATAAAGCATACACTTATGGTGCATATTCTCGTCTTTCTTCAAATGAGTTAGTCGGTTCGTTTTTAGCTTCTGCTAGTGTACGAAATGAAGTTTCTGATAGTTCAGTAACGGAGTTTTTGTACGAAATGAAGCGCATGCGTGATACAAAAGTGGACGAAGCTGATCTGAGTAAGACTTTAAACAAAATGACGGGTAGTTTCTCTCGTGCGTTAGAGCGTCCAGAAACAGTTGCTCGTTTTGCTAAAAATATAGAAAAGTTCAATTTACCAAAAGATTTTTACAAAAATTACTTGAAAGTCCTTCGTGCAGTAACGGCGGATGATATTCAAGCAATGGCTCAAAAATATTTGCATCCTAGTAATGCACATATTTTGGTAGTTGGTAATCAAGAAGAAGTTGCAAGTACACTTGGTAAGTTTTCTGCTGATGGTAAGGTTCATTTTTATGATGTTTATGGTGAACCAATTGTAGAAACGACATTTGAAATTCCAGCAGGTTTGACAGGTGAAGATATTGCAAGAGATTTCTTAATCACAATCGGTGGTGTTGATAAATTGAAAGCGATTGAAACGATAGAAATCAACGGTTCAATGTCTGCAATGGGTTCTGTACTTAGTATGAATCAAAAGATTGAAACAGGTGAAAAGCTTTCTTTAGAGGTTACTATGGGCGGTCAAGTTCTTCAAAAGCAAGTTTTTGATGGTAAGAGATTATCAAATGCTGGTCAAGTAATGGAAATTTCTGGTAAAGAATTGGAAAGTATTGAAGTACAAACATACATTGCGGATGAATTATATTTTATGAAGAAAGGCTTCGAAATGGAGTTGAAAGGTCTTGATAAAATTGATGGTGCAGATGTATATAAAGTAGCGGTGACTTCTCCAAATGGTGTAAAGTCAACACATTACTATGATGTAAAATCAAAATTGAAAGTTCGTTCTATTAGCACTAATTCTAGTCCAATGGGCGAAATCAGTGTAACTGCTGATGTGAGTGATTATAGAGATGTTGGAAATGGTGTTTTGGTTGCGCACAAGCAAAAACAACAGGCTGGACCTCAAACTATCGAAGCAGAAATTACTTCTGTCAAGTTGAATAAAGGTTTCAAAGCGGATGTGTTTAATATCGCACCGCCACCACCGCCGAAAGCAAACGAAACTACAATTAATCCAAAACCAGGAAAATTAGACGAGAAAAATTAATTCTGGTAAATTAATCGTAAAAAACAAGCCTCGGATACCTATAAGGCATCCGAGGCTTAATTTTTATGAACTTGACCATTTGGTAGAAAATGAATTATTCTGGATAAATTAAGTCAAAAGAAACCACTAATATTGTTCCTTCTCCTACTGGAAATTTATCAATAGTTAACGAATAGTCATCACCTTGAACAGGTTGCCCAAGTTGCATAGCTTCCGCATTTCCTTCAATTATACCTGTTAATACGCCAAAACCTTCTTCTATTTTTGACATATAATCAAATTGAGCAATAGCCAATGCTTTCCAAAAATTTGGATTGTCTTCTTTTGGTGTTTTTGCAAATTTAAAACTATAACGCTGTTTCAAAACCTTACAACCCGATTGTTCTAACGTCAACTCTACACCACTTGCAAAAGTGACTGTTTCAGTAACAGAGCCTTTTGTAGCAACAAAATCCTGCGAAGTAATTAATTGAGAAGTGTCCGTATCAAAAATAGCAGGAATTACACCATTTGGACATTTTGAAAAATCGCTTTCCATATCAGAATCAGAATACTTCGGAAAATCTTGTGATTCTACATTTGAGCCACAACTAGCTAAGAAGGCAATTAATAAAAGAAAAGAAAGATATTTCATTATTGGAATAATATTAAAATAATTAGGTATTAAAATTCAGGTATCGGATACCTATCTAAGTAAACGACTTGAGGTAAATAAAATTACTCCTCCGTCACTGTTTCCTTTAACTTTGATCTAAGTTCTTCTAACTCGACTTCAATCTTTTTGACACGCTCCATATCATTGTATTCCGTGCAAATTACAATACACAATTCTAACATTTCAATTTCTAATTCTGCTTCGGATTTACCGCTTGATGCTTCTTTTGTTTCTGAACTCATATTTTTTTAACCTTACGACGCTAATAAATAATCAATAGTTTCTAATTCCTTTAATAATTTAAGATTGACATTATTATTTGAATTTTTGACACTTGTACTTTTATGAATCAATCGAAAAAGAAGAGAAGTAACTAAAGGCGTATTTGTTTCTAAATTCAATAAACTATTAATTAATTTCTTATAAATTTCCTGACGTTTATCATAATATTGTTGCAATTCATAATGTACCGATTCATTAGGACGATGATGCTCTTGTTCAGCAATATCAATCATTTTTTGAAAATGATGAAGTTCTTCTATCAAGTTTAAAATTTCAATATCTTCTTCTGAATATTTTATTACATCAGCTATTGCCATCGTATTTGATTTTTAAAAAGCCTTTTTTGAAACGCTTACCTGTATGTTTATTTATTCTTGTTTTGGAAAATAAGCTCCTCCACTCAATTTGTTTTGATTGATACCAAAAATGGTTTTTATGCTCATCTGGATAAGTTAGAACATAATATACATCAAGGTTATATTCACTTTTTAAGTATTCTTCCCTTATTTCTTTTAAGATTTTTTGATGTTCATTGAATTCAAGATAATCAATAAATACGACAAAATCTATATCGTTAGGAACTCTTTTCCTTGAAACAAAACTACCATTAACCCAAACAGAAAACACAGGAATGATGTTTTTAATGGCTTCAATATATTTTTGATAACCTTCAAATAATACGAGTCTGGTTTCATTTTCTACATCAGTAACAAAATATTTTTGGAATAATTCTTCTG
>CAZMEH010000441.1:0-3751 GCA_964564885.1 uncultured Saprospiraceae bacterium
CGGGATTTTTCAAAGAACCTGTTTTTTACAAGTAGTTTCAGTACAAAACACAAATGACCAATCACTAATAATAACCAACCAACCAGAATATCTACCCAAAGAGCCATTTATTTTCTGTAATTTTGGTACTTCAAATTAAAAAGTAATACAATGATTTATAGTTTTTTTAGGAATGTTACAAAAATCGGTCTTTGGGTTTGTTATAGAAAAGTATATATTTCAGGACTTGAAAACCTTCCTAAAGATAAGCCAGTACTCGTAACAAGTAATCATACAAATGCGTTGATGGATCCTGTCGTTATTGGAGCTAATTATCATGAAGAAGTCCATTTTATCACAAGAGGTGATCTTTTCACAAAGTCAACGGAATGGTTTTTTAGCAAATTTAATATGTATCCGATTTTTAGAATTCGGGACGGATACACTCAACTCGATAGAAACGAAGAAACATTCAATACTTGTTTTGAAGTATTAAAGCAACAACAGAAAATTATTATCTTTTCAGAAGGTGATTGTGAAATAACCAAACAACTCAGACCTTTAAAAAAAGGAACTGCGAGGATGGCTTTTCAAGCACTCGAAGAACATGATACCGACGTTTATATTGTTCCTACAGGTATTAGTTATACTGCGCATACGAAGTTTAGAAGTGATGTGATGCTTCATTTTGGTCAGCCATTCAAAACCTCTGACTTCAAGGAAATCTACGATAAGAATAACGCAAGAGGTATTAAAGCGTTCAATCGTAGAATGACGGAGGATATGAAAAGTAGTTTAGTCAACTTAAATAACCTAGAAGAGCAACCACTTTTAGAATATTTATTGACGATTGCTCGTAATAATTTGAACGAAAAAATAATTCCTAGTCTTGAAAGAGGCAATCAAACCCGTTTTAATACAGAGAAAGCAACGGCAGATTATGTCAATAAAATTGCTGAAAAGCCGAGTGAGGTTTTCAATCCAATTAAAGAAAAGGTGTTTGATTATTTTCAACAACTCAACAAATATCAACTAGCCGATAGGGCGGTTGGGAAAAGTAGTAATTGGCTAGCAACTATTCTTTTACTAATTTTATTCCCAATATTTTTCGTATTAATGTTGCCAAGTTTGCCTTTGTTTCTAATCGCTGTCCGATTGACCGATAAGAGAGTAAAAGATCCAATATTTATATCAACCTTTCGTAATCTCTTATTCAATCTCTCTTATTTATTGGTTTTCTTACCAATCCTAATGATTGTTTTAGGAATCATTTACGGTTGGGTCGGTCTTTTAATAGCTGTTGCAGTTCCTGTTTTAGGCTATTTTTATTTACCAATCAAAGAAAACCTGAAACATCACATTGATAGAGTTAAGTATAATTCATTCAAAAGAAAACACGCTGCGGAACATCAGCAATTAGTTAAGTCTCGTCAGGAGATTGTTGAAATGATGTAATAATAATCTTAATAAACAAAACCTAAGACCCTTGAAAATGTCTTAGGTTTTGTTTTAAATAAAGAACCTGTTCAAAGCAATCTGAGCCAACGCCATTATTTAAGCATTACTTAACAAGCATTTAAGTATTTATTTTGGATAACACCTATGCTTTCTACGTTATAACCTACATACATATTCAACATTAATTAATAGACAAGATTAACAGGATTAACAGGATTTGTCTTATGGCTTCTTAGAAGCCTTTTAAATTATTACTGTAAGTTTTGTGAGTAATCACTAATGATATGAAACAAGTAATTTTAATATTTTCAATCTTATATGTTTCACAAATAGGTTTTGCACAAGATGCAATTATACCGGCGGATACAACGCAGCCTATTGAGGAAGTTGAGGTCAAAAAAGAGCGGAAACTGATGGGCGGTTTGTTTGAAGAACCGGAAGGTTTGTATCCTTCGCCTAAAAAGGCTTTGCAGCTTTCGCTTATCTTTCCTGGTCTAGGACAGATATATAATAAGAAAAATGCTGCGATTTGGGCACCTTTTTGGATGGCTACGACTGGCGGAGGTGTCGTTGGAATTGTCTATTTTCGAGGTCAATATGTTTATTACCGAGATATTTATAGAAAAGAAGTATTAGGAATAGAACATGAATTATCCGATAATCCAGCAGCAACACCTAGTGCAATTAAAGATGCAAGAGATGCAAATAGACAACGTGCCGAGCAATTCATTTTTGGAACAATCGGTGTTCATTTATTAAATAGTTTACAAGCATTTACAGGCGCTCATTTATTAAATTTTGATATAGATGATGACTTGTCGATGCAACTAAAACCATCTATGGAGAGTACAGAATATGGACAAAATCCAGTATTTGGTGTTGGAATGTCTTTTTCAAACCAACAAAATCCTGAAAAACCGATTGATTGGTTGAACAACAAATAGGCGTTAGATGTTATTTAAAATATCTAATGTCTTACTAATAGCAGCAAACTATGTATTTAGAAATCAACTCAGAGAATCCATCAGAGCGTAAAATAAGTCAAGCCGTTGACGTGCTTCGAAAAGGTGGCGTTATCATTTATCCGACGGATACCGTTTATGGTTTGGGTTGTGATATTTATAATACAAAGGCTTTTGAAAAAATCTGCCGACTGAAAGGAATTAAGCCCAAAAAAGCTAATTTTTCTTTCATTTGTAACGATCTGAGCCATCTCGCTACATTTACCAGACCAATTGACAATTATACTTTCCGTTTGCTAAAAAAGACTTTACCTGGTCCTTTTACTTTTATTTTAAAAGCTAATCATAACGTTCCTAAGATTTTTAAGGTCAATAAAAAGACGGTTGGTATTCGGGTTCCTGATAATAATATTGCTCAAGCATTGATTAGTGGTTTAGGAAATCCTATTATTTCTACTTCCTTAAAAATTGACGACGAAGATGATTTTATGGAGTATTTAACTGATCCATCAGAGATTTATGAGGAATACGAAAAATTGGTTGATTTGGTCATTGATGGCGGTTATGGTTCGCTGAAAGCATCGACCGTGGTTGATTTAACGAAAGGTGAGCCTGAGATTATTCGTCAAGGAGCTGGTGAGTTTTTCTTTTAAATTTTCACAACTTTCAATTTTTACTGAAACTTTGTTTTGTGTTTTCCGTATCTATGGGAAATACAAAATAACTATGGATACCAAAAAAGCAATTATATATGATGACACTTGCCCAATGTGTAAAATATACACAGATGCTTTTGTAAAAAAT
Source organism: uncultured Saprospiraceae bacterium (assembly GCA_964564885.1). Taxonomy (GTDB): domain Bacteria; phylum Bacteroidota; class Bacteroidia; order Chitinophagales; family Saprospiraceae; genus CAKZLL01. Next base: position 3,204 of record CAZMEH010000441.1, read on the forward strand.
GGCTTATTAACAGAAGAGGGCAGAATTTCTTTCGCCAACTTAAATGAAAATAATGCGTGTCAGATAGATTTTGAAAAAGGAAGACACGAAATTCCGTTGATAGACTTAGACGGAGGAAAAACCATTTACGGATTAGATAGCATGGTTTATTTACTTAATCAACGTTTCAAGATAGTTGGCGCAGCGATGAAAATTAAACCGATATATTGGTTTTTCAAAAAATCATACTCACTTGTTTCTTACAATCGCCGAGTCATTGCGCCAAGCAAAAAACAAATCATCAAATACGATTGTGCGCCAGATTTCAACTTAAAATATAGGTTAATTTATATCACTGTTGCATTAATAGTGAGCTTGTTTATTTTCAGTGCTACCATTCCAACCATTGCATTTACTTCAACATTAAAAATCATTTCAACGTCAATATTAATTGCAGGTTTTAGTGCCGTATTATTCTTTAATGGAAAAATGGCTATTGAGTATTTAGGACAATGGGCAACTGTTTTATTAGTCGGCAGCATCGTGATTTTACCCATTTTTATTATTCC
>CAZMEH010000442.1:0-2660 GCA_964564885.1 uncultured Saprospiraceae bacterium
ATTAGGCAATTCAGTAAATATACTTGGTGGATGATGCAATTTATTACCTCTTTTTCCATCTCCTATAGCTAAATTAGCGATGACTCGCATTCTTTCTGTAGAACGAGGATAACCAGAATGTTGTGAGTAATAACCTGGAACAAGATTACTGATTAAAAGTAGCCGAGGAATTTGATAAACAATTTGATTATCAACATAATAAGTAAGATGAAAATCATCATGTGTTATGGCAAAAGTGTGAAAATCTTTAGAGAAATCTATTGCACTGATGTAATCCCTACCTTCGCCCAACATACCTTCTACGGGACACTGCGCCCATTTTATCATTCCAGCAAGATGACGACTGGGATTTATTCCATTAAATTCAAAGCAATCTAATTCATTGGTCGAACCAAACATCCAAAAAGCAGGAAAAAAACCTGCGCCATCTGGAATTTTGCATCTAATCTCATATTTTGTATAGCCTTTAAAACCTGTTTTATCCTTAGAATGAACCATTCCTGCTTCATACTTTTTGGTATAACCCATGTAAGTACCCGTTTTTCTTTTGGCTTGAAGTTCTAAAATGCCATTATTAATGACGGCCATATCATCCCTATAAATTTGATCTTCTCGTTTTGGGTTTGTGGTATGTAATCTCGCAGCAGGCGCTTTATCACTTTCATCAGGACCGTATGGATAATGTGTGAGCCATTTATTAGTATCAAGACTAGTGCCGTTAAATTCGTCATGGAAAACCAATTTCCAGCTAGTTGTGTCTGGAACAGGCGGTGAACTTAAATATACAATAGGTTCATTATAATGCGTCCATCCTGGTTGGCATTGTCCATTTATGAATTTGCTAAATAAGGTAATCGATAAGATAAGTAAGATTCTAAACATAACTATAGAATGTTTTTAGCTTAACCTATTCATTCTAAACTAGGTAAGAACTGGGTTAAGTTATAAAGTAGATGAAGTGTGTTTTAATTCTTATAAACTGTTTGCATTCCGCTCATACGAATAATTAGTTGGCAGTATTTAAGTAGCATTGTTGTACAGCATTTGATATGTCTGCCTGCTGCTACTTAAATACTGCCGACTAATTAGCTCAACGGCTAAAGTTTAAATCGTGTTGTAAAGTGATAATTATTAAAGAGCCTTTTGTTGCATTTCATATTTAGTAATATACTCCGATACCACCTCATTAATAATATCTTTTAGGTATGACTTTTCTATTCGAGCAATGCTTTTTAGCTTGTCTAATCGCTTTTGCTCCAATGTTATTGTGACTCGTTTTAGACCTTTAGCTGTTTTCTTAGTTTCGACGGTACTCGTTTCAACCGTTTCACGAATAAGTGCATCTAAACCAAAGGAAGGTTTTCCTCTTTTAGACTTGGTTTTTGCTTTTTCAACTGTTTTTTTACCATTTTTTATAGATTCAGCCTTCTCAGTAGTACTTTCCTTAATAGTCTCCTCAAAGAGGCTTTCTAGATCTAAGGCAAAACTTTTAGTGGAAGACCGCTTTTTCTTAGCTGTCTTCTCTGTCACCTGTTCTTCCAGGTTTCCTTCTATTGCTTCCTGAAAAATATCAGTAAAGCCTTTTTTAAAATTCTTTTTTGCCACCTTATATTAATTAGGAATTACGAATTAGGAATTACGAATTTTTAAATGTGATTTTAGGACAGTTAATATTTCGTAATTTCTAATCCATTATTCGGGTCTTCTCAATCAATAAATTAGGAGTCCCGAGCTATCCACCGAAACCTCGGGATTCTTAATTACTTTCCGTTCTTTCTAGTATTTCTTTGCAAAGACTTAGATAGTCTGTTGCGCCGTTACTTCTTGGGCTATATTCAAAAATATCTTTTCTAGATGCAGGAGCTTCTGCCAATGCAACATTATCACGGATTAAAGTACTGAATACTTTTTTACCAAAATACTTCTTAATCGTCTGAACGACATCTCTGTTTAATACCTTTCGATTATCATACATCGTTGCAACAACACCAGCGATTTCTAATTTTTTATTTAATCTAAATCTAACCTTGTCAATGACTTGTTTGATTTTTGTTAAACCTTGTAATGCTAAAAATTCCGCTTGTAACGGAATAATCACATAATTGCTAGAAGTCAAGGAGTTTAAAGTCAACAATCCCAACGATGGTGGACAATCAATGATAATAAAATCATATTCCTCTTGAAGCGGTTCTAACGTTTCTTTCAAAATATATTCTCGCCCTGCTTCATTGATGAGTTCCATTTCTGCACCAGACAAATCCAATGTAGAAGGAATGACATCTAAGTTTTCTTTTACGGTATATGGAACTAGTTCTGCTTCACCTCGTAATGCTTCGTAAATAGTTACTCTCTGTCTAGGAACACCCAATGATAATGTTAAATTCGCTTGTGGATCTAAGTCCATGAGCAATACTTTTTTTCCTAAACGCACCAAACCAGCTCCAATTCCGATGGATGAAGTAGTCTTTCCGACACCTCCTTTGTGATTAAGCAGTGAAATGACTGTTGCCATGCTTGTTTTTTCCTTTTCTTGATTAAATTAGCTATTCTGATTAGTCCTTATTTTAAAAAAATTAGAGCCAAAAAATATAGGGATATTAATTTTTATAAATAAGTTATTTATGTCTTTTTACTAAAGATTATTAGAAGCTGTAGTAAAG
>CAZMEH010000443.1:0-2098 GCA_964564885.1 uncultured Saprospiraceae bacterium
TTTAATTTCGATAGGTGCGTTTAAATCCAATTCAAGCGCATCATCATTAGCTTCTGTCAACAAGTTTTGTTTTTCATTACCTAATAATAAAGAAGTACTTTCTTTTTCCCATTTTTCAAGCATAGCCATACCTTCTTCCTCGAATACACCGTTTTGTAAATCGATAGAATCCATAAAGTTGGTAGAAACTTCCATAAAGCGTTCCATTTCTCCCACTTTACTAGCTACATCATCAGCAATTGCCTCCAATGCCATATCAAACATTTCACGCTTGTCGCCATTTCCTGCAATGATATTCATAGCAGATTTCATAGCACCATGAGAAGCACGGATAGTTTTACGCTCAATTTCTTTTACCTTAACTTGATCTTCTACATCTTCTACTAAGATTTCAGAATTCTGATACATTTTCACCAAAACACGATACAAGACTTCCATTTTTCTGTACAAATCTTCCAATCGTATATTTGATTCCTTCAAACGCCCAGCTTTACGGGATTTAAGAATCATTTGGCTTTCCATATTCTTTTCCTTCGCCTTACTCGCCAACATCATGTTTGTGCTGATTTGACGTTGATTTTGCGAAATCGTTTCTTTCAATTTGTGCATTTGCGCTTTCAAGATGCTCACTTGCTTGTTCATCTTACGCAAATTATCTTTCAAATCGTCGATGTAACTTTTCAAAACGCCGATAGGATCTAACTGAACAAATATCCCAGTTACCCAACGCATCACGCTTTTGTAGCTATACCAAACTAAATTTCTCATTTTCTTATCTGCTACCATATATACGATAGCTGCTAGTACTACGGCTAAACCAACAATTCCAATGGTTGTTGTTAATGCAGCCATTATTGTTGCAAGAATTGGCGCACTAAAATATAGTCCTGCTCCAATCAAACCTACCATAAAAATAGTACCTGTAACTCCTTCGGGACGTTTCCAAAACGTTTTTGGCTTAAACTGTTCTTTATCCATGATTTTTTAAGTATTGTATTTTATTATTTTCTATTCAGTTGTTTCGTTTTCTTAATAAAGACTCGAATCTATAATTAATCTTAAATTTAATAAATCATCATTAGAAGTCAAAGTAAATCCTTACTAATCATAATTTAATATAAATCTGATCTATTTTTGTTCTGATTTTTTTGAATCACCACCGAGATATTGTACCATTTTTTCAATATCATTCTCAATCTGTCCTCTCAATTGATTATAAGACGCAATGAAATTTCCCTTGGTAACATTTATTTTCTCACTCGCACTTTGCATCGAAGATTTAGTTGTTTGAACCTTCTTCTGTATTTGCGTGATCTGATTTGTCAATTGTTTTATTTGTTCGCTTTTTTCCTGAATACTTTTTTCCATTGAGGTTACTTCCTGCTGCTGACGACCAATTTTGCTATCAATTTGTTGCTGTAAAGCACCTTCAAATTTCCTTTCCTCTTTAGTCAACACACTAATATAATGCTTAGCGGTTTTAACCAAATGCTCTGGCGTCGCACCCATGGAAGCCGCCATTGCAAAAGCTGACTTAAAACGAGTTTCTTCATCCATTGGCATTTTACTTAATGCCTGTAATGATTGCTTGAATTCCAAATAATCTAAACCATCCAAATTATTCGCCTCCATCGCCTTTAGCAAAATATCAAGGAATTTCTGATCACTTTCACCTTTAACATTCGTAGATGTATTCGATGGACGATGAACCGTAGTTTTAGGAGCAGTATTTTTCGTTGTAGGTTTTGTTTTTTGAATAGGCTTTGACGTAGCTGCAACTTCTTCTACAAACAATGACTTAATACTTTTAAAAATCTTACTCACAATATTATTTTTAAAGCTAACAGAACAATTCTAAATTGTATGATTAACTTATGAACGCAATAATCTTATAAATGGATGAATAATGATTCAAATACTAGATTAAGCAAATGCTTTATTCTACCAAAGGTGTAAAAATAAGATTTACTAACGAATACTATTCATTATTTCTTCCTTAAGTGCTAATATGCGAAAAAAAAGCCATTTCAATAATTTATTTCGCATTAAATCTAAAATTAACCATTTTGAAGAAAATCTAAGGAATGAAAAATAAATA
>CAZMEH010000444.1:0-5446 GCA_964564885.1 uncultured Saprospiraceae bacterium
GGCGGATTTACATGGCAAGTATCATCAGTATTTACAGGTTTAAATTCAGGAGATTATATCGTTGCAGCAAGTAATATTGACACGACTTGTATTGTCTTTTATATTAATAATTCAATACATTTAACGGCACCGAGCGCACCAACTATTACGAATACAGTTGTTAATCAACCAACGGATTGCGGTGTTTCTGACGGTTCAATTCAGTTAATCGTTACAGGCGGAACAGGTGTTTTTGAATATTCCATAGATAGCGGAACGACTTGGTCTCTTGATAGTAATTTTGTTGGTTTATCAGTTGGAAACTATCCAATTAGAATTAGAAACCTAAATGGAACATGTGCCGTTTTAGGGCAAATCATTAATATAATTACACCAGCTGCACCAAGTATAACAGGAGTTTCATATACAGATCCGACGGATTGTAGCGTCAGTGATGGTGTTATTAATATCATGGCTAATTCTGGAAACGGAATGGCATTAGAATATTCCATTGATAATGGATTAAATTGGGCTTCATCCAATATCTTTTTAGGACTGTCAGGTGGAATTTATGAAATCAGCGTTCAAAAAATAGATGGTACTTGTGAGGTAAGTGATGCGGATGTTATTTTAACAGATAAAATACCATTAGCAATTGATAGTGTAATTGTTACGAATCCACAAAATTGTGGTATTGATGATGGTTCAATAAAAATATATGCTGCTCAAATTACAGGAACAGCTTCGATTGAATACTCTATTGATGGAGGAGTTAATTGGTCATCAAATAATATATTTACAGGCTTAATGGCAGGCAGTTACAATATTGCTATTCGATATACGGACGGAAGTTGTGAGTTTTTATGGACAAAAAATCCAGCAGTAATTAATCAAGCTCTTGAACCGTATATATTGAATTTTGCTTCCGTAAACCCAACAGATTGCAATCAATTAGATGGAACAATTACATTGGCAGGCGCAAGTGGAGTTGGAGTTTATGAATATTCTGTAGATAGCGGTTTTACATGGCAATCATCAAATTTATTCTTGGGACTAGGTAGCGGAACATATTATACATTTATTAAAAATAGTAATAATACGTGTCCAACTCAAGGACAAACCATCGTATTAACTGCGCCATTAGAACCAATTTTTATAAGTAGAATAGGAATTAGTCCATCCGATTGTAGTGTTCCAAACGGTATAATTGAGGTTATTGCAGCATCGCCAAATAATGCAATTTTAGAATATTCTATCAACGGCGGAACAAGCTGGCAATTTCCTAAATTGTTTACAGGATTGAATGGAGGTAACTATTCTATTAAAATTAGAAATTACGGAGGTTCTTGTTTGATTAATGGAACAGACACTATTTTAGTTGATAAAGTTGCGCCAATAATGAACACAGTCACATCAAACAGTGCGACGAATTGTGGTGTCAATGATGGTAATATTGCTATTTCCGCAACAGATGCGAGTGGTTTAGGCTTACAATATTCAATTGATGGTGGATTTACTTGGTCTGTAAATGATACTTTCAATAACCTAGGTTCTGGAAGTTATACAGCATTTATACGCAATGCGGATAGTACTTGCGCTGTTCCTTATACTAACAATCCAATTAATTTATCAGATGCTACAGCACCTTCCATTACTAATATTGATAAAACACAACCAACGGACTGTGATTCTACGAATGGTACAATATCTATATTCGCAATAAGTGGAAGTGGTACATTGCAATATTCGATAGATAGCGGAATGACTTGGAATGCTTCCAATTTATTTACTGAATTAGGAACAGGAACTTATGATATTTTGGTTCGCAATGCAGGTACTACTTGTGTGATTAGTGGACAATCAATCGCTTTAGCTAGTCCAACTCCACCAATTGTAAATAGTCTGGCGACACAAGATCCATCTAATTGCGGATTGCAAGACGGACTTATTCAAATATCAGCTATTTCTACCATTGGTAGTTTATTAGAGTTTTCAAATGATGGCGGTATTTCTTGGCAAACTTCCAGTTCGTTTTTAGCACTTGACGCAGGTGTTTACAATTTATATGTAAAAAATTCAGGTAGCCAATGTATCGTTTTTGCTGGAGATACAACTTTAGCAAGTCCGCAAGTACCACTATTTGATACCGTTAATACCACTCCTGTTATAGGTTGTGTTGGTTCTAATGGTGGTTTAATCATTTCAATGTTAGGAGATACAACCGATTTAGAATATTCTATTAATGGTTTCAATTGGCAGGCTTCACCAGTCTTTATTGGATTAGCTAATGGAAATTACACGGTTGTTGTTCGTAATAATACGGGTGTTTGCGAAACAACTTATTCCAACAATCCAGTTGTTATTGGTTCTAATAACACCGTTATAGACACCGTATCTATCAATGGATTTACTTGTGATGCAAATGCGGCAGGTATATTTTATCAGTTATCACAAGGCAATAATGGTTGTGATAGTTTAACGATTACTACGATCACTTTAAATATTCCAAATCTGACAAATGTTCAATCAACGAATCTAACAGATTGTGGTTTAGCCGATGGTTTAATAGTTTTAGAAGGAAATGGTGGAACAGGCAATTATGAATATTCCATTGATAGCGGATTAACATTCCAGCCAATGGATACATTCTTTAATTTGGCAGCAGGAATATATTATCCATTTATTAGAAATAACGATACAACTTGCGCCATTGAAGGAACGTCAGTTCAAGTCAACGCACCAAATGTAGCGAATATTGATAGTTTAAATGTAGTTGATATTACAGATTGTGGTCAGTCTGATGGTGTGATAAGTGTATTTACCTCTAGCTCGATGTCATTAGAATATAGTGCAGATAGTGGTTTTACATGGCAATCAGCGAATACATTTACTAATTTGTCATTAGGAATATATCATATCTATGTTAGAAATACTGATGGAACATGTACCGTCGGCGATAGTATAGCGGTGATTAATGAGCCACCAGCATTAACAATAGATTCTGTATTGACCAATAATATGACAGATTGTGATAGTACGAATGGAACAATAGAAGTATTTACAACAGGAACGAACCTTGAATACAGCATCAACGGAGGATTTACTTGGACACCCAATAGCGTATTTGCAAACTTGGCAACAGGTTTCTATAATATCGCTATCAGAAATGACAACGGAACCTGTTTGACTACTTATTCAAGCAATCCGATTACATTAACCGAACCATCTGCTCCATTGATTACAGCTGTTCTGAATAGTAATCCTTCTGATTGTAATAGTGCAGATGGAACAATTGAAATTTTAGTGACTGGCGGAAGTGGTAATTATATTTACAGTATCGACAGTGGGCAAACCTATCATCCTAATCATTTATTTACGTTATTACCTGGCGGAACTTACCCGATATTTGTAGCAAATGCAGACACGACATGTATCGTTCAAGGGCTGACGCAAGTATTGATTGATAAGATAGTACCAGTAGGAGTTGGTGTTACAACTTCACCAAGTTCGGATTGTGGATTGAATGATGCGACTATTCAAATTGTTGCAACAGGAGGTAGTACTGGATTGATTTATAGTATTGATAATGGAAATTCTTGGTTTGCATCGAGCCTATTCATTAATTTGAATGCGGGTGTTTATCCGATAATAATTGCAAATCCAGATACAACCTGTGTTACTCCAATTGGCGTTGAGACGATTATTAATCAAACAACACCAACGGTTAACAATGTCGGTATCACGGATGTGACAGATTGTAATCAACCCAATGGAACTATTCAGATATTAGCAATAGGCGATCCAACCTTGACACTAGAATATAGTATCAATGGTGGCGCAACTTATCAACCTTCCAATACATTCAACAGCCTATCAGCGGGTAATTATTATGTTGCAATCAGGTATTTTAATGCAGGTTGTGAAGTCATTGATACCACACTTTACAATGTTGGTGCTTTGAATGGACCTGATATCGTAGACGTAGATCACACCGATCCAACAGGATGTGGATTAAATGATGGAACAATTACCGTTACGGCAATGGGAGGAATTGCACCGACTATTTATAGTCAAGATAGCGGAGCAACTTGGACAACAAATAATTACTTTGATAATTTAGCATCAGGCACATATGTCATTTTTGTTGGTAATGCAGACACTACTTGTACGATATCAACTATACCAATTGTGATTGATTCGTTACCAAATGTAGTCATTGATAGTTTAAGTTACAGTGCACCAACAAACTGTGCAAAAGCAGACGGAACAATTACGATTTATGCAAGTACATTTAGTGCTGCGGTGTTAGAGTACAGTGCTAATGAAGGACAAACTTGGCAAGGTAATCCAACGATTAGCAGTTTATATGCTGGAGAATATGATTTGATTGTCAGAAGTGGAATTGGTTGTCAAACATCTTTCCAAGGTTATGTTATCAATGCATTGAATGATGATTTGATAGATACCGTAGAAGGGCTTTCTCCAACAAGTTGTAATACTGCTGACGGAGCACTTGTAATATATAGTCATAGTGATTTAATGAACTTAGCATATAGTTTAGATGGCGTTACGTGGCAAACTACAAATGTATTTAGTGACTTAAATAGCGGTCAGTACAATGTTCAAGTTCGTTCATTAAGTACATTAGGATGTATAGATTATGATACATTAATTATTTCAAGTCCAGACTCTGGAACTATTTTAGATGAAAATAAAATAGTTCAAGACGTAAGCTGTTATGGCGGAAACGATGGTTTTTACGAAGTTCGTTTAACCTTATCTACAGGTGATGTTATTGCTACTGACGATACTTTGATAGCAGGAATTTACGAAAGCGAATTGAGGGATGACTTTGGCTGTGGTAGAACTGTTAGAGTAGTAGTTAACGAACCACATCCATTAGAATTGATTTTAATTCCTTTGCCAATCGAAGATGGACAAAGCACAGGAGGTATTGAAATTAGAACCAGTGGTGGTACTGAACCTTATACTTATCGTATTTCTGAAGAAGGTTATACAGAAGACTCTTTGGTGACCAGTCGATTTGTGGGAAACCTAGAAGAAGGTCGTTATATCATTATTGTAACAGATGCGAATGATTGTTCTAAATCAAGAGTAGTTGAATTGAAAGATAAGCGACGAGAGGTATTTAATACAATTACTCCAAATAATGATGGTGCGAATGACTATTTAACTTTTAGTGCAATTACAAATAACGAGTGTACTCGAACAAATGAATTAGTTATTTTCAATAGATGGGGACAAGTAGTATATATGGAAACAGATTATGCTAACGACTGGGAAGGTACAGACTTAGGCGGCGCACGGCTTCCGAGTGGCGCATATTTCTATGTCTTTAAATGTTATCAAGATGGCGTTGAAAGACCTATTGAAGAAAGACGAAGTTTGACCATACTGAGAGAATAGAAAATAGAAAAGTATAAATGGGCATCTTGCCCGTTCGCAC
>CAZMEH010000445.1:0-2263 GCA_964564885.1 uncultured Saprospiraceae bacterium
TGCTCTTTTTCAAATATATTTTTTAGCTCCCACAATAATTTGAAAAGAACCTTAAAGTCTTAATATTCTTCCTATCATGGAAATAAAATGATAACAGATGATACAAATTAGTCAAAATAAAACCTCCATTATTAATCAAGATAACCTTGATAAGCTGAAAAAAATATTTGAAAAAGAGCATGTTATAGTACTCCAAGATTTGTTAGCACCAAGTTTAAGAGGGTTTATAGAAATGCAATTTCAGAAAGCTGATTATTTAAAAAAAACGCACGTTGGGAAAGAGAATTATATCATAGGAGAAGAGTTCGTATTAAATAAGCAAAGTATGCTATATAGTATGTTTTTATTGCTCATGAATACGAATGAATACCTTGATGCTATTCGATATATTACAGGATTAGATAATATAAAATCATTTAGTGGTCGTATTTATAAACTAGATGCTTCTGATGATTGCTTTGATAATTGGCATAATGACATCGTATCAAAGGAAGGGCGTTTAGTTGGACTGAGTTTAAACCTGAGTTCCAATTCATACGAAGGAGGTCACTTTATGATTAAAGAAAAAAATCAAGAAAATATCATTAAAGAAATTTCATATAAAGATTGGGGCAGCGCACATATATTTAGAATTGATAAAAAATTAGTACATAAAGTTTCAAAGGTAACTGGTGAAGTACCTAGAATAGCTTATGCAGGTTGGTTTATGTCTGAAATAGGGTTTAAAGATTATCTAAATAATTCCTAGTTATAAGTAGTTGTCATTAAGTAATTAATACTATTAGCTGCCAACTACTTAGTTGTAAATTGTTATCAATGCCCAATGACTAAAATGAAGTACCGAATCATTATTATTGACGACCATCCTTTGATCATAGAAGGTGTTAAACAACTTTTTGCGGATAGTGAAGTGTTTGAAATTACAGAAGCCGTGAAAGATTGGAAAGAACTTTGGGAAGCGTTGATAATACCATTTGATATATTGATTTTAGATTTGAACATTAAAGGCGAAAACTCCATTAAGTATATTAAAGAGATCAAGAAAAGACAACCAAATTTAAAAATATTAGTCTTTTCATCTTATAATAAACCGTCTTTGGTCAGAAAAGTATTTGAACAAAAAGTCGATGGCTATTTACTGAAAGATACCGAAAAAGAAGAATTGTCAAACGCATTTTATACCATTTTAGGAGGCAAAAAATTCATAGGCTCACGGGTTGCCATTCCTAAAAATAGGATAGTTAGGGAAAATGAATTTGATGATGTTTTTATTAAAAAAGCAATACTTTCTAAACGAGAAAAAGAAATTATGCAATTGATTGTCGATGGTTTGGAAAATCAAGCGATTGCCGAAAAACTATTTATCAGCCTGCATACGGTTCAAACGCATCGAAAGCATATTTTTAAAAAAATGGATGTGCATTCAGTTACAGAATTAATTAAGTTAGTGTATAATATTTAGAATCTAAATTAAGATATGCGAAGTGAAAATTCAAAACGACTGCCTGCTTCATCAGAAAACATCATAAGATCACCATTCAAAAAACCTGCTCTTGCTCAGATATTACGTAAACCAATACCTGTTTTAACCTGAGAAACATCAAAACCTTGACCATTATCTTTATAAGATAAAGAAACCGTATTTTGTTCTGCAAATAACTTTACTAGCACTTCAGTCGCCGAAGCATGCTTCATCGTATTATTCAAAAGTTCCTGCAAGGTTTGAAATAAAGTATGTTTTTGATTGTCTCTTAATGCTTGTTCTCCAAAGCCATTAATTTCTAACTGAATGGTTAAACCTGTTTGATTTTCAACACTATAAATCAAATCTTCAATCGCATCCGCCAATGTTTGTTCCTTCAATTTGAGCGGAGCAATAGCATGTGTAAAAGAACGAATATCGTCAGAAATATTATTTAATAATCCTAAAATACCTTGTTCATCTTTATTTTTTTGAACAAATAAATTCCCTAAACGTATTTTCAATAAAGCCATTTTGATACTTATGCCATCATGCAAATCACTAGAAAGCCGTTGACGCTCTTCTTGTTGTCCTTGAAGTAAGGCGTTAGCCGCAGCTAATTGAGTGGTATTGAGTTCTTATTTTAATTTGATATTCTAAGTACAGGACAAAAAGATAGAGTAATTCAAAAAGTAGTAAATTGTTATCGCTAAAAAACAAATTTAACTACAACTACAAAAGAATTACTCTGAATGAAAGATAGAGAAAAAGTTCTAAAAGAAGAACTATCACAGTTATTTC
>CAZMEH010000446.1:0-10561 GCA_964564885.1 uncultured Saprospiraceae bacterium
AGAACTCATGCTAAAACTATTGATAAACGCTTGATTTTCAAGACGAAGCTCATTTTTATTTCGGTAGCTTTGGCTACCAAAATAAAATAGCTGAAGTATTGTAATATCAATGGTTTGTCAAGAGATTAGCCGTGAGTTTTTAAACAAGTTCCATAGCTTTAACTAACATTCTTCTTTTATTTAAGCATTTTTAATTCGCAATTAAATTTTGATTTAGAATGAATTTTAATCAACTGGCTATTATAGCATTATCATTTTGTTTGTTCTCTGCTTGTTCTGCGGTAAAGAAAGTAGGCAAAGAAGTAACACCCGAGGCAAAGATTACAATGCCATATTTATTGCAACAATTAGATGAACAAGCCATTGATTATGAATGGTTTGAGGGTCGTTCAAAGATGCGATTTATTGATATGACACAAAATCGATCCGTCAAAGCGATCATTCGTATGCAAAAAGATAGCTTGATTTGGATGTCTTTTCAGTTGTTTGGAATCGAAGGCGCAAGAGTCAAAATGACGCCAGATTCTGTTTATATCATTAATCGTATCAATAAACAATACGCCATTCAGCCATTGAGCTTGGTCGAAGAAATGACAAATATTCCTGCTGATTTTAAAGCGTTACAGGCTTTATTGATTGGAAATCCTGTTTTGTATCCAGAAGCGGCGTATAATTTAGTAACTAAAGACAGTTCTTACTTATTGAGTACCGATACTATTTTGAATACAACTTATAGTATTCAAAAAGGGACGTACATAATTAATAGTTTGACTTTAAAAAGTAAAAGTAAACAGAAAGTAGAGATGTCATTCGAGGATTATCAAACATTAGAGAAGGATAGAATTTTCTCCATGATGCGTGATATCTTAGTGAGTAGTCCAACTAAGGGAAATACTTCTGTTCAAATCGAATACAATAGGGTTACTTTTGATATTCCGAAAAATACAAGTTTCAATGTTCCTTCTACTTATGAAAAAGTCGAAAGTTTTTAACTCGTTCTATTTACCAGTTTAATCGTTAAACGTTTTTAAAGGTGTTTAACGGCTAATATTTTAGAGTTCTACTTTTCATTAATAACTGACGTTACGCAAAAGGTTAATTAATTACTGATGTTACGCAGTTTAGAACACCTCATTAGAGGTAGTCTGTTTATGGCGAAGAAATGATAATTATTTAGCGTTCCGTTAGGAACGCATAAAATTTCCTTTCTGATTTTCTATAAACAGATTGTCCCAAAAGGGAGATCAAACCTGCGTAACATCAGTTACTTATTTATGTTCCATTACAACATCTAAAAAACATTCTCATTGGTACTTTAACAAAAAAAAAGTATTTTTAATGGAGGCTAAATATTCTTCTATAAAACACTATAATCGACTTATGAAACTGATTCAATACCTTATAATTGCACTTACAGTCATTTCTTCGACAAGTTGCGATCCAGCTAAACGAATTTCAAAACGAGCTATAGATACTGAAAAAACTTCCATGTATAGCACTAGTCATTGGATTGATACATCGGCTGTTTTCTCAAAATCATTTACAGGTTTTGCTCTATACGACCCTGATTTCAAAGTATTTATTGATTCTGTTAATTATGACAAATACTTCACACCAGCTTCCAACACAAAATTTTACACTTGCTATGCTAGCATGAAAACGCTTGGTGAAAAAATTAGCGGACTGAAATATGTCGTTAGTGGCGATTCTCTAATATTTTGGGGAACGGGCGATCCAAGTATGTTGAATAGTGACTTTGGAACGGATTCTACGATTCTTAACTTTTTGAAAGACAGAAAAGAGAAATTATACTACGCACCGCAAAGCGTCGGCGCAAAGTTTGGCGCAGGTTGGTGTTGGGATGATTACTATTATGGTTTTTCTCCAGAACGTTCTGATTTGCCCGTTTATGGAAATTTGACTTATTGGAAATTTGAAAAAGGAAAAGGTAAACCGAATTCAACGCCTGCTTATTTTAATCAATTTGCGCTAGCGGCAGATCCGCCAAATCGTTTAAGTGTTGTCAGAGATGAGGATCAAAACATGTTTAGGTATTCTAATGCTGATAAAGAATTAGAAAATGGACGAAATACGCCATTCAAAGTAAATGCACGAACAACACAGGCTTTATTATCAAATGCTATTAAAAAACCAGTTGCTTTATATCATTATTATCCGTCATTGAATAAGAGAGAAAACGTTAAAACAGTTTATTCAGTAGCAACTAATCGAGTACTTGAAGAACTGATGGAAGACAGTGATAACTTGGTTGGAGAGCAATTATTATTAAATATATCTTACGAACAATTTGGTGTATTTGATATAAAAAGAACGATTGCTTATATCACCAAAGAATATCTAAGCGATGCGCCTGATAAGTTAGTTTGGAGAGATGGATCTGGGCTTTCAAGGTATAATTTATTTACGCCTCGAACGATGATTTATATTTTAGAAAAGATGCATACTGAATTTGGCGAAGAGCATTTGTTTAATATGATGGCTGTTGGCGGCGTTTCTGGAACGATTAAAAAATGGTATGCTGGAGAAGGTGAACCATATGTTTATGCTAAAACAGGCACAATGAGCAATAAACATTGCTTAAGCGGCTACATTAAAACAAAATCAGGAAAGACATTGATTTTCTCGTTTATGCACAATAATTATATTGGAAGTAGTAATCCATTGAAAGTCGAAATGCAAAAAGTATTAGAGCGAATTCGAGAAGAATACTAGCGGATTGACGAATGTCGATCCCGAAAAATCGAGACAATTTTTACGATTTTAGGTTGCAAATTATTTTGTAAAAAACCTGCCTTAATAACGCAGAAAGCTTTTTGAACAAGTTCTTTGTGTACAAAAGTCTATGAAAAAACACCTTTTGTATATAAAACAGTCGCTAGAAACAAACAAAGCTTTATTTTTAGACATTATATTGCAACTTTTTATGAATAAAGATATTTAATTGTTGGAATTAGCAAATGTATATCAATTGTCATAAACCAAATAATGTTCGGAATCAAACCTTGATTCTACATTAAATTGATTACTTTTTGTTAAAAAGTGTTAAATTCGTAGCAAAATTTAAATTAAAAAAGCTAGATATATTAGATATTGACTATCGACTAGTTTTAGACTAAAACAAACCATTCATGGACCATTTAAAGGAGAAATTTAGAGTAAAAGCGTCCGCTTTGTTTACCAAAACAAGAGCTTTATTAAAAGAACACGGAGACGTAAAAGTTGACGAAGTAAAATTGTCCCAAATATTTGGTGGAGCAAGAGGTGTGAAGACTATGGTTTGGGATACTTCACAACTTGATGCGATTGAAGGAATCCGTTTCAGAGGTTATTCAATCCCACAATTAAAAGAATTACTGCCATCAGCAGAAGGTGATGAACAACCTTTACCAGAAGGTTTGTTTTACTTGATGTTAACAGGCGATATGCCAACGCAAGAAGATGTAGCTTCTGTTACTGCAGAATGGCAAAAGCGTGCGGAAGTTCCTGCTGCGACTTATAGCGTACTAGATAGTTTACCAACGACAATGCACCCGATGATTCAATTTATCATTGCGGTGAACTCTATGTCTGACGGTAGTGTTTTCTCAACTCGCTATGCAGAAGGCATGAGTAAAAGCGATTATTGGGACGCAACTTATGAAGATACGATGAACTGTGTGGCTCGTTTACCAAGAGTAGCGGCTTATATTTTCCGTCGTTCTTTCTTCGATGGCAAACATATTGCTCCTGACACTAGTTTGGATTGGGCGGCAAATTTTGCGCATATGTTAGGTGTTTCAGACGACCCAGACTTCAAGAGTTTGATGCGTTTGTACTTGACTATTCACGCTGACCACGAAGGTGGAAATGCTTCTGCGCACACAGCTCACTTAGTTGGTTCTACGTTGAGTGATGCTTATTTGTCATTTGGTGCTGGTTTAAATTCTTTGGCTGGACCATTACACGGTTTAGCAAATCAAGAAGTAATCAAGTGGATTTTTAATATGGTGGAAAGTATCGGAACGGATGAACCATCTAAAGAACAAATCGCTGATTATGTTAATAAAACATTAGCTGAAGGAAAAGTAATTCCTGGTTATGGTCATGCGGTTCTTCGCCAGCCAGATCCTCGTTTTACCGCTCAACGCCTTTTTGCGGAAGAGTTTATTCCTGATGGTAAAATGGTCAATGTTGTTTGGAAAGGTTTTGAAGTGATTCCAGGTATTTTAGAAGGTTTAGGGAAAGTTAAAAATCCTTGGCCAAATGTTGATGCGCACTCTGGTGCAATTTTGACACACTACGGAATGGATCAATTCAATTATTATACGGTACTTTTTGGTGTTTCTCGTGCATTGGGTGTTTTAGCTCAAAGCTGTTGGTCTCGTGCCATGGGTTTCCCATTAGAGCGTCCGAAGTCAGTTACTACTGAATGGGTGGATGATTTCTTAGCTAAACAAGGAAAGTAAAAAACAGCTTGTCACGAAGCCTCGTGGGCAAAATGTTTTATCAAAAAAAGACCAATAGATTAAATTCTATTGGTCTTTTTGATTCTATATTAGAATCAAAAAATAAGTACTTGGACAAAAAAATTCACGTACCGTGTTTTGTAACCAATTGGTAGTCAGCATATTTTTTGTCTGACTTCTCTCTTCTTACTTAAAGTCTATTTCAAATCTTCCATTTCATTGAGTGCGTCCCAAACGACGCTACTTTTATATCCTTTTCTTATAATGTAAGCCGCTAATTTTTGTTTGCGTTCGTAAACATTCTTCGTTTTTATTGTTCTGCCTTTTTTCTCGATAAGTTTATAAATCACCTTAGAGTGATCATCGTCGTCTTTCAAGCATTCCCAAACCAAATAACTTTCAAAACCTTTACGCATCAAGTAGGCAGCTACTTTTCCTTTACGCTCGAAATCATTTTTAGCCTTTACGGTTCTATCTTTTTTCTCAATAAGATCATAGATCGTTTTGATATATTCGTCTTCGTCAATTTCAGCAAGTCCTTTTTTTAGACAATACTCAGAGATGTTTTTTCTTTTGAGTTCAATTTTAATCTTAATCCTGCCCCATTTTTTAATCCTGAATTTTCCTCTAGCGAATGATTGAGCAAAACGTTCTTCGTTCAAAAAATCATCGCCAATCAACGAAGCCATAATGTCTTCCAAATCGTCACCATAAATCTCTAAATCCAAGAGTTTTGAACGTACTTCTTTATGGCAGCGGTCTTGGTAAACGCAATATCTTTGTAATTTTCCGAGTGCTTCGTCTGGTGTTATTAGGCTCATAAATAATGGATAATGGATAATGGATAATTAAGGATGTTCAGAGAAATATTTTTTTGAAAATTTGATGCTGTTTTTTTGAATCTATTGCCACGAGCTAAAGTAGGTTGGACGGGAATAGAAATTTTGGACTAAAACCTAGCTGTCAGACGACTAAAAGTCGTCTGACAGCTCAATTTGCTTTATTTCTAAAATACGGTGAAATAGATATTTTGCACTTTTTTTACACAAAAATATATTCAAAATATTTCTCTTAACGCCCTTAATTGACAATTAATTTACAACTTCTCGCCACAATATTTACAAAAATCAGCGTTTGCATCATGTCCTTCATTTGCACAAGAATTACAAGTCGTTGTTGTCAACTCCGCATCGTTTTTAATATTTGCAAATTCTGCTGAAACGATACCTGTAGGAACAGCAAGTACAGCGTAACCCATTATCATAATAATGGCAGCAACAAATTGTCCAAATGGCGTTCCTGGCGCAATGTCGCCATATCCAACGGTCGTCAGCGTGACAACTGCCCAATAAACACTTCTTGGAATACTCGTAAAACCAGTATCTGTTTCGCCGCCTTCTATCAAGTACATCACCGAACCCAAAATCATTACAACCAATAAAATGAAGACTAAAAAGACCGTAATTTTTGCTCGACTCGCTTTCAATGCACGGAGAATCACCGTACTTTCATTGAGAAAATGCGCTAATTTAAATATTCTAAACACACGTAACAAACGCAATGCTCGAATAACCGCCAAATAATGAGTGCCCGCAAAAACCAACGATAAATAGGTTGGTAAAATGGCAAGGAGATCAATAACTCCAAAAAAACTAGTCGCATAACGCCAAGGTCTACGAACACAAATCAATCGAAGTGTATATTCAATGGTGAAGTAAATAGTAAAAACCCATTCTAATACTTTTAAAACTTGACCATATTTTGCTTCAATAGGTGCGACGGTTTCCAACATTACAGCAAGAACACTTCCTATTATGAAGATCAATAATGATACATCGAAGACCTTGCCCCAATAAGTATCAGCTTCAAATATGACGATGAATACCTTCTCTCGCCACGGACTTAATGGTTTTTCTTTTGCCATGAATGATTAATAATGATTGTTTTGTTCTAGTTTTTTCTCAATAAATTTAAAGAATAATTATTAAATAGTCAAATTAGGGAGTTTGTAAGAATTTAAACCCTGTCCGATTTTAAAAACTAACAGGATTTGGATTTGGCTGAATTAAGTAATTGCATCTCGAATTTCAGTCAACAGTAATTCTGCATGACGAATAGATTTGCAATCATCCTTAACCAATATAAAATATTTATTAGAACGCTTGAATGTCAATTTCCTATCCGCTTTTTTACCAACAAAAGAAAGCATATTTTTGAAAACATCGCTTTGGTAAAAGAAGGATTGCGGATTAGAAATGAAGTAACAACGCAATTTCCTATTTTTCAAAATAATACGTTCAAAGCCTAATTCTTTACACAACCAGCGCAAGCGCAAACCATTGAATATTTCTAAAACAGCAGGCGGCATTTTACCAAAACGGTCTAATAATGTAGTTTTGAAAGCCGTAATTTCTGCTTCATTTTTAAGCGTATTCAATTCAGTGTAAATACCCAATCGCTCTTGAATATTCGTAATATAATTATCTGGAATCATCATTTCGACATCGGTTTCTATCTCAACATCTCGAACAAATTCTTTCTTTTTATTTAAATCTTCCGTAAATAGGTTTTTAAAATCGGTCTCTTTTAGTTCTAAAATAGCTTCGTCCAGAATTTTCTGATACGTTTCGTAGCCAATATTTGAAATAAAGCCACTTTGTTCACCACCGAGCATATTACCTGCGCCACGAATGTCCAAATCTCGCATTGAAATATTTAAACCGCTTCCTAGAGCAGAAAATTCTTCCAAGGTTTGTAATCGTTTACGAGCATCTGAGCTCAAAACCGACAACGGCGGACAGAACAAATAACAAAATGCTTTCTTATTAGAACGACCAACTCGACCACGCAATTGATGCAAATCACTTAAACCAAATTGATGCGCATTATTAATAATAATCGTATTCGCATTCGGAATATCCAAACCCGTTTCGATAATATTCGTACAAACTAAAACATCGTATTTCTTATTAATAAAATCCATTAAAGTCTGTTCCAAATCCTTTGGCGGCATCTGACCGTGCGCCATTCCTATATCCACATCTGGGCAAAGACGTTCAAGGACACCTTTCATATCAAGCAATGATTTCACTCGATTATGGAGAAAGAAAACCTGTCCGCCACGATAAACTTCATAATAAATCGAATCTCGAATCAATTCATCACTAAATGTCCGAACTTCGGTCTGAATCGGCTGACGGTTGGGCGGAGGCGTATTTATTACAGACAAATCTCGTGCTGCCATCAGCGAAAATTGCAACGTCCTTGGAATCGGTGTCGCAGTCAAAGTCAAAGTATCGACGTTTGTTTTGATGGAACGAAGTTTCTCTTTGGCTGCTACACCAAACTTTTGCTCTTCATCAATAACCAACAAACCTAAGTCTTTGAACTTGATTTTTTTATTTAGAATGGCGTGCGTTCCGATAATCAAATCGACTTCACCAGTCGCTAACCTTTCGTAAATTAAGCGTTTTTCTTTCGCTGTTCTAAAGCGATTAATATAATCAATGGTGACGCTAAATTGTGATAAACGCTCTTTGAAAGTCTTTGCGTGCTGCAATGCTAAAATCGTAGTAGGCACTAAAACCGCCGCTTGTTTTCCGTCCGCAATTGCCTTGAAAACCGCACGAACCGCAATTTCTGTTTTACCAAAACCAACATCACCGCAAATCAATCGATCCATCGGATATTCTTTTTCCATGTCCGCTTTCACATCAAGCGTTGCTTTATTTTGGTCTGGCGTATCTTCATAAATAAACGATGCTTCCAATTCTGCTTGCATCCAACCGTCAGGCGGAAAAGCGTGACCTTTCGCTGATTTTCGTTGAGCGTAAAGTTTGATTAACTCTGCGGCAATATCTTTTACTCGTTTCTTAGTTTTGGCTTTGAGGTTCTTCCATGCTTCCGAACCCAATTTGTGGATTTTAGGTACTTTTCCTTCTTTTCCAACAAACTTTGAAATTTTATGTAAAGAGTTAATACTCACATAAAGCATATCATTGTCCTTGTAAATCAATCGGACAGCCTCTTGTAATTTGCCTGTAATGGTGATTTTTTCAAGTCCAGAATATTTGCCAACTCCGTGGTCGATATGTGTTACATAATCGCCAGGTTTAAGTTCTCGAAGCAGTTTTATATTTAAAGCTTGGCTTTTTGTAAAGCCGCCTTTGAGTTTGTATTTGTGGAAACGTTCAAATATTTGATGATCCGTATAGCAAGCAACTTTCAATGTTTTATCAACAAAACCTTGGTGAATCGCTTTATCAATTGGATGAAATTGTACATCCGCATCCATATCTTCAAAGATATGATAGAAGCGTTCTATTTGACGAGGATTATCCGTGAATATGTAGTTTTCAATTTGCTCTTCCTTGTTTTTATTTAAACTTTCAACGAGCATTTTAAAGTTCTTATTAAAACTCGGTTGCGGTATTGTATCGTATTCTATTGTAGTAATATTCGGTCTTTCTTGCGCTTTGATTCGCTCAAAATACGAAGTCTTCCCAATTTCCACTATCGGAAAACCCAGCATATCTTCGACCACTTCTCTAGGATGAATGAACGCCCGTTCTTCAATGATTTGAGCAACTTCCGTTAGTTTTAATAATTCATCAGATTCCAATTTTTCGCCATATTTGATGGCTTTCTCCATGCAAATCTTGAGTCGATCGAGTGTATTTTCAATATTTTTAATCCAAACCACCGTGTTTTTTGGAAGTATGCTTAATAAAGATACCTTTTCAGTTTGCTTGAATTGCGTTTGAATATTCGGAATGACGGTGACTTTCGCGATATTTTTGACCGAAAGTTGATTCATCGGGTCAAATGTTCGGATGCTTTCGACTTCATCATCAAACAATTCGATGCGATAAGGCAAGTCGTTTCCGTAAGAGAAAATATCTACAATTCCACCTCGAATAGAAAATTGCCCAGGTTCATAAACAAAATCCACTCGTTCAAAACCATATTCAACCAAGACTTCAATCACCGTATCAGCGTCAAGCGATTCCTTGATTTCAATCTCAATCTTGCTTTCTTCTAATACTTTTGGCGAAACGACTTTCTCGAATAAGGCTTCGGGATAAGTAATAATAATATTGCCTATGCTGCGTGCATTCGCTAATTTATTAATCGTTTCCGTACGCAATAAAACGTTAGAATTGTTGAGTTCTTGGAAGACCGCAGGCGATTTAAACGAATCGGGAAAGAAGAAAATATCTTTTCGATTCAGTAAACTACTGACATTATTTTGAAGATAAGCGGCTTCTTCTTTGTCTATTGCAATGAAAATATGATGCTTGGGATTCGCTAGATACGTTCCCGACAAGACACAAGTTTCCTGTGCGCCCATCATTCCTGACAATAATAAACGTTCTGATTTGTTTGCCGACTTGGTAAAATCTACAATCTGCTTGGTTCGAGTATCGTCACGATACAAACCTAATAATTGCTCTAAGTTTTTCACATTGCAAAAATAACAAATATTCAGAAAGTTTTCGTGCTCTTGTCCCGATACCTGTCGGGATTAGTCGACTAGCTTAATTAAAGAACTAATGTTTCTCTGAAAATTATTGTGGGAAATCATCAGATGAATTTTTAAGGAAACTTATATTTGTACTTAACTACTTGATTTTCAATGAAACCACTCACCTGATGACTATCATTTTTGTTTGTTCCACAAGAATTTTCAGAGAACCGAACTAATTAGTTAGAAACCTTGTCGACTAAAGTCAACGGTACAGTAAAATAAAAAAAACTACTGACCCATTAAAGTGTCAGTAGTTTTCGTAAAAATAAATAATAAAAAGTATTTTCTAGTATTCTGTCGCATTGATAGAACCAGCAAAATTATTCATTATTTGATTGCGACCAGTTAAGTGTTCTGATTCCATAGCAATAGCTGCATTTGCTCTTTGTTCTAATTGAGCCACTTTGTGTTCAAATGCTTTCACACGATTTTGCAATTTTTGTGACTTCAAAGTAACTGCTTGTTCATTTTGCACCAATGTTTGTCTAGCAGCAACACGAGCAGGCCATTTGTCTGCCATCATATCTTTTTCAGCAGCATTATCTTTTTCGATACTTGCTCTAACTCC
>CAZMEH010000447.1:0-4053 GCA_964564885.1 uncultured Saprospiraceae bacterium
AAAAACGAGTAATTATTATTTATTTTGCAAATAGTTTTACAACAATGCCTGAGATATTTGACGTTTTGATAAAGTCAGACATCTCATTTTAATTAAAAAAATTTCCTCTTCTGAAGATAAAACAATAATTCTAATGAAAAAAGTCAATATTATATTACTCTTAAATTTGATTTGTGTGTTTGCTTTTGCACAAAAAAATTACTTTCAACAGGAAGTCAATTCCACCATTAATGTTACGCTCGATGACGCAGAACATACGGTTAAAGGTGAGATTTCTATTGAATATACAAATAATTCTCCCGATGAACTACAAGAGATTTATTTTCATCTTTGGCCCAATGCCTACAAAAATATAAATACTGAATTTGCTATTCAACAATACGAAAAAGGGAACACAGATTTTCGTTTTGCGGATAAAGCCGACAGAGGATATATCGACGATTTAGATTTTGAAGTAAACGGAAAAAAAGTAGTATTAACTTATGATGAACGTCATATTGATATTGCTTTATTGACGTTAAATGAACCATTGAAAAGTGGCGAAACGATTACCATTAAAACACCTTTTAAGGTTAAAATACCAAAATCATTTTCTCGTTTAGGTCATGTTGAAACCTCTTATCAACTGACGCAATGGTATCCAAAACCTGCGGTTTATGACCCAAATGGCTGGAATCAAATGCCTTATTTAGATCAAGGAGAATTTTATTCAGAATTTGGTTCATTCGATGTAACTATCACATTGCCAAAAAATTATGTCGTTGGTGCAACTGGTATTTTACAAACTGAAAGCGAGGTTACTTTTCTAAATGAATTGGCAGGTGAAACAGCTAACCGAATTGGAAAAATTGTAGAAATCAAGGAAAATGACTTTCCTAGTTCTTCCGCTGAAACCAAAACAATTCGCTATACAGCAGAAAACGTTCATGATTTTGCATGGTTTGCAGATAAGCGTTTTAATGTTTTAAAAGGCGATGTAACACTCGAATCTGGTCGAAAAATCGACACTTGGGTCATGTTCACGCAACTAGAAACTGACCTTTGGAAAGATGCTATCAAATATGTCAATCGCTCTGTTAAATACTATTCTGACAGAATTGGTGAATACCCTTATCCGCACGCTACGGCTGTTCAAAGCGCATTGAGCGCAGGCGGAGGCATGGAATATCCGATGATTACGGTGATTGGTAAATCTGGTAATGCGAAGTCGCTTGACCAAGTGATTACGCACGAGGTTGGGCATAATTGGTTTTATGGAATTTTGGCTTCCAACGAGCGTGAATACGTTTGGATGGACGAAGGTTTCAACTCATTTTACGAGGAAGCGTATATCAAGGAATACTACGAAACGGAAACTAAGGTTGGTGATATGCTTCCAGCTGTCGCACAAAAATTACTTTCTAAAGAGGCTTTGGAACAAGAGGCTGCTTATACTAGTTATTTAGTTCAAGAGCGCAGAGGTGAATTTATTGCGCCTTCTTCGTCTGCTCGAAAAATGACCAGTTTCAATTATGGTGTATTAGGTTATTTCTATCCGGCCTACTTATTCAGATATGCAGAGGCCTATTTAGGACAAGCGGAATTTGATAGAGTGATGAAAATTTATTATCAAAAATGGGAATTTAAGCATCCGCAACCAAATGACACAAAAGCCATTTTTGAAGCAGAAACGGGTAAGGATTTTGATTGGTTATTTAATGATTTGTTTGGTTCAAAAAAGAAATTAGATTATCAAATGAAGGCTGTTCAATCGACAAATGGCGACGGTGTTTCTATTACCGTCATTAATAAAAATGAAGTTGCTGCACCCTTTTCCATTTCGGGTTTAAAAAATGGTGTTGTGCTAGAAACGATTTGGTACGATGGTTTTGATGGAACAAAAGAAGTTGTGTTTCCAAAAACGCACGAAGGCTATCGAATTGATGCAAAAGGTCTTATGCCAGAAAGTAATCGTTACAATAATTATATCAAGCATAATGGTGGCGGAAAATTGAATATACCAGTTCCAAAACTGCTTGGCGGTTTAGAAACAAGCAAACGTAAGTTTTTTGTTTTACCTGCTTTGGGCTTCAATGCGCACGATGGTTTTATGCTCGGTGGTGTCTTTTATAATGCGTTTATACCACAGAAAAAGTTTGAATATACGATTAATCCAATGCATGGTTTCAATTCTAAAAACTTAGTTGGTTCTGCTAATTTTGATTTTTATATGTTTCCAAAGTCAGAAACGTTTAAGCATTTGAAAGCAGGATTGAATTTGAAATCTTTTGGAAAAAATAGTCCTGAAACGTTTGATTATGTAGAAAAATACACAAGAATTTCTCCACATGCAGAAGCAAAATTTCAACCATCTTTGACTGGTACAAAGAGTTCTTATCTTAGAGCGAGAGGAATCTACATTCAAGAACAAAGTGCTGATTTTGACACTTCTGGTTTTACTGGACTTGGCAATTCTGACCGATTTGGCTATGATGTGTCATACGAAATCAGAGATGATAGAGTTGTTAATCCGTATTCTGTAAAGGTTAGTTTATTGAGCAATCAATATCCTCGTTTTACTGAAACAGAAACAGATATTCGTTTGACTGTAGAAGCAAATTATAAACTAAATTATTATCAAAAGGAAAAAAAAGCAGCTCGTTTTCGTTTGTTTGCTGGTCAATTCTTGACGAATAGTAATAAAAGTGCGGGCGCATATCCAATGAGTTTAACAGGAAATGCAGAAGCAGATTTTTTCTATGATGATTTATTTTTTGGTCGAGGTATTCAAGAAGGATTATCAGAACAGCAAATCAATACTGCGCAAGGCGGTTTCAAGACGCCAATGGCAACTCAAAGTATTGGACAAAGTAACTCGACAATGTTGGCACTTAACATGTCATTTGATGCGCCGATGGACTTTTTACCGATAAGTGCTTTTATTGACTTGGCTTATTTTGAAGATACCAGAGCTACTTCTGGTGCGTTCAAGTCTTTTTATAATATTGGTCTATCTACTTCTTTATTCAATGGGTTTTTCAAATTGAATGTCCCTTTATTAGGAACAGATGAATTGATGAATGCTTACAAAAGCAAAGGCGGATTTTTCAGAAGACTTTCGTTTTCAATAGATTTATTAAAGTTGAACCCTAAAGAATTACTGAGATCTAATCTTTAATGAGATAATTATATTAAATAAAAATCGTGTCGGTTTTAAAAAACCGACACGACTTAGGAACGCCAGTTATTTGATTGGCGTTCCTTAATTACAATCAAGCAATTTCAACAATTATTCCTTCTTCGCCACCACTTTGATTATCATTTTAAACTCAACAAAACCATCTGGCGCAACATTACCAATTAACATTGCATCGCTTGTATAATCACCAGGACCATCTTTTTTGTCACTATTAAATTGAACAGTAATTTCTCCCATTTCACCTGGAGCAAGAAGTCTTTTCGGTTGTGAAATCTCCGTGCAACCACAGCCAACGGTATATTGTTCAAGCAAAAAATCTTTTGAACCAGTGTTCTGATATTGGAAAGTATGTTTCACGGAATCGCCATATTCGATCGTTCCCATATCGACTTCGTTCTTATAGAGTTTCAGTGTTGTATTAGTGCTTTGAGTATCTCCTCCGCCGAGTACGTCTTCTGGAAAAATACTTCTATCTACCTTTTCATCATTCGATTTTGGTAAATCTTCTATCTCTGTCGCATCGACAGCGGCTGTAGTATCAACTATTTCAGTAACTTCCTCCGTCGCATTTCCAATTGCCTCTTCAACAATCGCAACATCTTCGACTGCTTCTTCAACCGAAACAGTATCAACATCATTAGGATTGAAAGAAGGTCTAAGACTTTTAGCTTTGTTTGTCATAATCCCTATTCCTGCTCCTACTGCTATTACAGCGCATTGATTGAATGCAAAGATTGTAACGAATAATCCTATTAGTAGTAATAATTTATTTAATCTCATTGTTTTTTAATGTTTTGTCGTTTTAAAAAATTGGATTAATTATCATACTACTGTACATTTTTTCAGAAAAAAGAAGAGAGGTTTTTTTATATTTT
>CAZMEH010000448.1:0-1648 GCA_964564885.1 uncultured Saprospiraceae bacterium
TGGACATAGAAGTAAAAGTAGGAATTATGTTAAAAGACCATTAATAACGGTTGGCATATGCAATATATTTAAAATATTGATATTCAGTTAATTGTAATTCTTCTTGACGCTAATCCGAGTGCTCAGGGCATTTTTCCAAAAACTACTCTCCCGAGCCTGTCTGTCGTTAATTTGGCAGACAGAGCTTGACCGAGTAATTATCAAATAATCTAATTTTTTCAATAAAAAAGTTCTATTTTTATCAATAGTATTCCAATACCTTCATTGTTACAATTATAGACAAAATGCTCAAAACACCCATTCTACTACTCACTTCTGCGAATTGTAAAGACTCTTATTTGGATAATATCCGAAGAGAACGAGAAGCTATTGAGGAAGCTTTACAAGATTTTGAAGACAAGGATTATATTAAAATACAAAAGAAAGAACAGCTTTCTACTGAAATCTTAGTGAAAAAATTCCAACGATACCGAAAACAAATCGTTATTTTTCACTTTAGCGGACACGCTAGTGCCGAACACTTGCAGCTAGAAGGAATCGTACATGAAGAAACCGTTTACGCAGAGGGCATTGCGTCATGGTTGGGTGAAATGCCGAATTTGGAATTGGTGTTTTTAAATGGTTGTGCGACAAAGGGACAAGTCGAACGCTTATTAGAAAATGGCGTAAAAGCCGTGATTGCTACTTCATCAGCTATTAATGACGGCAAAGCAGCGGATTTTGGTATTCATTTTTATAATGCTTTAGCAAATAAAGAAACCTTAGGTCAAGCTTTTGTAAATGCAAAAAACACTTTAGAAAGCAAACACAAAAGGACTTTAATAGCTGAATTAGAAAGTACGAGAGGTTTAAAATTCGATAGAAATAAAAAAGACGTTTTCCCTTGGGGCTTATATAGAAATGACGATGCTATTTTAGATTGGAAACTGCCTACTCGTAGCGTAACTTCCAATAGTACGACTAAACTCCTCAATTCTATTCCATTCGTTGACAAAGGCGAAATCATCGGGCGAAGCAAACAGCTCGTTAAAATTCACGAAAAACTCGAACAAAGTAAAACCGTGTTGCTGGTCAATGGTATAGGCGGCATTGGTAAAACTTCCGTTGCCAAAGCTTATATTTCGCAGCACCGAGATGATTATGACCATTTGCTATGGCTGACGATTTCGAGTGATGGCGAAGATGGTCTTATCAATGCTTTTGTCAATCAGAATGATTTGATTGACAATTTAAAACTTCGAGCACAATTAAATGGATTGGCTCAAAACGATAATTATACGCAACGAGCATTTGAAATCATTCAAAATGCAATGCGCCAAACAGCGGGTAACAATTTGCTCATTTTGGATAATGTCAATAATAAAGATGTTTTAAATCAATATTATCGAACGCTTAAAAATACGACATGGAAAGTCGTCTTGACCTCAAGAGCCAGATCCAATAACTACGAAATCATCAGTATTGACGAGTTGCCCATGTCCGAAGCGAAAGCCTTATTTTATCGGTTTTATAAAAAAGAACAAAACGACACTTTGGTAGAAGAATTGCTCACAACGATTGAGCGACACACTTTACTAACCGAACTATTCGCCAAAGCTGCTCAAAAAGCGCATCTTTCGCTAGACAATCTCAATCAAAAAATACTAAA
>CAZMEH010000449.1:0-7562 GCA_964564885.1 uncultured Saprospiraceae bacterium
AATAATTTTCAAAGAACCGATTATTTTTATAAAGTGTAATTATTAAAATAACGTTTCGCACAAACATTACAACAATTAAACAATTAGCCAAAGGCGAAACAATTACAACAATCATCTAAATCTTCCTCAACGCCTCAACAGGTCTTAATTTAACAGCTTTTCTTGCTGGATAAATCGACGCTAACAATGCGGTAATCGCTATTGCAACGCCAACCGTAACATAAGTATCTGGCGTAAGGGAAGGATAAACCGTTCCGCTCATGCCGAATTGCTCCAAGCCTTTTTGGTACATAGACATATTAATACCTGACTTGCCAGTCCAAGTGATAGTTATCCAGCCTAATAACATTCCGATAGGTGCACCAACGATTGCCAACATCAAAGTTTCAAAAACAATGGTCAAGAAGACTTTTCCTTTGTTCATACCGATTGCCATCAACATTCCTAGCTCTTTGGTTCGCTCTAAAACTGCCATTAGCATGGTATTAATAATGCCAAAAATCAGCGCAAACATAATGATGAAAGTCATTATTCCAGTACTAATTGACATTTGGTCATTGAATAATTTTAGCTGCGGCGAAATTTTATAATATGGTTGTATGGCGTATTTTATTGAGTCGGACGCCTCTTTTAGAACAGTTGTAAAATCGCCTAATTCTTCAATATCTTTGAGTAAAACAGCGATTTCGTGTCCTGCTTTTTCATCAACACCTAATAAGCGGTTGAGGTCAGCACTTCGGACGTAAACAAACGCTTGGTCGAGTTGACCATTGCCTGTGCTGTAAATGCCTTTGATTTTGAAAGAAGCCTGAGTAGGTTCTCCATTTGGTGTTTGAAAAGTTAAAATCACTTTTTTACGAAGCTTAGTATTTAACTTGTCGGCTAATTCTTGACTAATGATAATTGGATTTCTACTATCTTCATCAAAATATTTGCCGTCTATTATTTTACCATCCAAATTAGAAATTGCCGCTTCTTCTTTAGGACGCACACCTTTAATATTAATACCTCTTGCGCCATTGGCAGTTGTTATCATGCCATTGCTAATCGTCCGAATCGTAGCTTTATCAACCTGTTCGTAAGATTGAATAGCATTTAAAACAGAGTCACTATTGTCAACAAAATATTTGACTTCTTTATCTTTTAAAAATGCTGTATTGTGAACTTGAAGGTGCGATGTTTGGTTTTCAATAGCACTTTTGATATAGCTCGATATCATTCCTTGTGAAAAACCCAAAAGAAATAATAACGCCCAAATACCGATAGCTACTGCGCCCATCACGATTAAACTTCGTGTGGGACTACGCCAAATATTCCTCCATGCTAGTATTGGTATCATTTTTTTTCTTTGTAAAGACATTTTACTAAAACGTCTCATGTAATTGTTCAAAGGCGTTTTATGAAAATATTGTAATAGATAGACGTTTTGATAAAACGTCTCTACTGTTAATTTCTCATTGCTTCAATTGGCTTTAATTTTAATATTGTCAATATTGGATATATTGCTAATATGGTAACGATGATGAAAACGGTTAAAGCTTGATTTATAAAAATAGAGTTATCCGTAGCAGCCATAATCAATGGTTCTATTCCAAATTCTTCATATGCTACGGCTGCTTCACCTTTAACCTTTACGGGATTCATCTTGAGATAGTAAGCAAGTGATGCGCCTAGTACAATACCGGCAATCGAGCCAATAAAACCAATGAAGACGGTTTCTAGCCAAACTATTGCGCCAAGAAAATGACGTTTCATACCGATGGCAGTCAATACACCGAATTCATATTGACGTTCTTTGAGCATCATCAGAATTGTTCCGAAAATACCGAAAGTGATGATAGCATACAATATAAATAACATGAATAATCCGCCTGCTTCTTTAAATTCTCTGGCTTGAATGAGGTCTGGAATCAATTCTTCGTAGTTCATTACCTCGTATTCTTCGCCCAAATCAAGACGTAATTTCTTAACTGTTGATTTGATTTTACTTGGTTTATTGGTATTTACCACAAGGGAAGTTACTCTATCTTCTGCACCAAATAAGTTTTGCGCAATAGGTAAAGGCAAGTAGATAAGCTGTTTGTTCAACTCTGGCGAAGGAAATTTTAATAATCCTTTTATAATATAAAGTCCTGCGGCATTGACACCACGAAAACCTTGACTCGTTAATGTTAATGTATCACCAACACTCAATTCTAGTAATTCCGCCAATCCTTGCGCCATTAAAACGGAACTATCATTCATAGAAAAATAAGAACCCTTAACTATTTTCTGACTGACCTCAGTCATCGCATCTTCTTTCTCAGGATGAATACCGATGATTTGAGAAGCTCTGGTAATGGAATGATTAGAAGCTAAAGCAAACGATTCTAATCTTGGTACAAAGTCTTCAATGTCATTGTATTTGCTAGAAAGTTGATTGATATTTTTGTCAACTAGAAAAGCATGGTCAAGCGTTTGGTCTTCCCAATAACCATTGCTGTGTATTTGCGCAAAACCAATAAAAGAACTAATCATACCATTCTCCATATGGTCGAAAATGCCTTTATTGATAGATTGCATAGCAATTGCAAAAAATACCGCAAACATAATGGCACTTGCTGAAATCAGCGTCCGTCGTTTGTTTCTCCATATATTTCTACGTGCTAGTTTTAGTATAATCATTCTGATTGATTTTTATTTCAAACCAAACCGTGTCTGTTTTAAAACCGACACGGTTTAAGGTAATTATCTAACCTTTTCCATATTTTGAAGAGAAAAGAAACTATCACTTAACTTGACATCGAATTGAATATCATTATAAATCATAATTGTTTTATGACCAGGTTCATCTTCTGGAGTAATATCCATTCTAGTTGTAACTGTTCTACCATTCATAGTTTTGATTTCAGTTCCACGCATGGTATTGACCAAAACATTATCCTCGTCGTAAAACTCTGTTTTAAGTTGTAAATAGTCTTTGACATCAACCCAAATTAATATTTTGCCCCAAACGACTGGCGCATCTGGTTTCGGTGTTAATTTAATCACATAGCATTCTCTGCCGTAAAGCTTTGCTTTGCTCAATTTCTTATGATTATAATCAACGATAATTGAAGATTGATTCGATAAATCATCATTGGTGAAATCAGAACCCATCCAAGATTGAGACATCATAGAAGGTAATAATTTGATCGTTCTATCAATAGACGGCTGCCATTGCCACATTTCATTTTTGCGTTTCAAAAAAGTAACGCCTTTGTCACGAGCAGGAGAAGTCACTAGAATTAAACTGAAATCATCGCCCTTTGTCCATGATTTCAGTTCCATGGTGCGAGTCCATTTTGGTCTAACTATTTTCATGGTCATCGTTGCTTTACTGCTCTGACCACGAAATTTACTGTCCATTTCTTTGATAATCTCAATTGCCGTAGGTTCAGTTGTGTCGAAACTCATGAATGCCGAACCCATGAGTAAGATAGTGAATGCACTTAATATTATTTTATTTTTCATGTTATGAATTATTTAGATTTTTATAATTGTTTGACCGTTGAATTACTTGATTGTTGCTAATCATGGTGCACCAAATAATTGTTTAGCAATCAAACAATTACAGCAATTATAACAATCACTTTTATCTACAATATTTGTCTTTTATAAATTCCAGCATTTCATCCAACGGATACTCCTTTCCTATTGTCATATAGTGTATGGCAACGCCGTCAAGCATTGCGCCGACCAAATAGGCTTCTTCTTTTGCTTTTTTAAAACCCATTTCTTCAAATAGACGAATAAATTGTTGAATTATTACATCCTTCTTAGGCATCAATTCCGAGTTAATTAACTTATTGACATCCTCTTGAAATGATAATGCAGTTAACAATTTAATATGCTTGAACTTGTTTTTTAGCATATTTCCCATCATATCAATAATGTGACTCAAATGCTCTTTTGGTGTATCTGGTTGATTAAGTTCTGCTATAAATTGTTCCGAATTTTCCTTGTAAGCCGACATAATGATAGCTTCTAATAAATCTCCCTTGCCTTTGAAATAATTGTACATCAAGCCTTTTGAAACGCCTGCTTTTTTAGCAATCTGTATAATTGAGGTATTGTGAAAACCATTATTAGCAAACAATCCTAGAGCTGCCTCCATGATAGCTTTTTTGCTTTTGTTCCGAATTTCTTCGAATTGTTCTTTTGTTTTAGGCAAGGTTTATTTGTTTAAGAGCTAATTTTATAATTGACCGAACGGTTAACCAAAGTTATAGAATGCAATTATATATTTCCAGTTTAGACGATGAAAAGCAATAAAAAACTGACGAATGATTATTTATTGACGATGAAAGAATATTTTTGGGTTCGGTGGCTATTTTTATAAAACACGAGGTGACTAGTCAACCGTCTACCAAAAAAATTCGGCGTCACAAAAATTTTCAGAGAACCTGTTTTCTCAAAGAGTTGATTGCCTAATTTTCGTTGATTTATCTATTTTTTCTAAAAAAATCAAGTTTCAGTAGATAATTATAAAAAAAATAACAAAATTTTAAGTTATTAAACAAATTAAAATGTGTTTTGTATATATTATGAATAAGGACAAATAAACTTAAAAAAGTAAAGCTAGTGTAAATATGTCTAAGCTGTTGATAGTGAGTTTTTTGTAAATA
Organism: uncultured Saprospiraceae bacterium; assembly: GCA_964564885.1. Lineage (GTDB taxonomy): Bacteria > Bacteroidota > Bacteroidia > Chitinophagales > Saprospiraceae > CAKZLL01. Next base: position 4,647 of record CAZMEH010000449.1, read on the forward strand.
TTTAATTTGGAAATGTTAGAAAAATAATGTGTTTAAGTAAAAAAAATACATTGCTACATTATCTAAAAATAGAAAGGACTGATATTCAAATGAATGTAAAAGAAATGGCGTGTTGTTGATTTTAACATTTCAATTATGGGGAAAGATATATATGTTTTTATATTTGCCATTCGAAATTCTATTAAAAGGGAAAAACCATTAAATAAGTGATAATAAATACACGTCAAAAATTGCTCTTCGGTAGCATAGGTCTAATTATTTTAGCAATGGCTACTCCTACATCTTATTACCAATATGCTGCTTCAACGGTAAGTATTGCAGTAGAGGAAGAAATTGAAGGAACTAGTATTTTTGAAGCAATTATTCCTTATGAAGCACCTAATATCAAGTATGGCTTTGTTCTGAATGACTATCGAGTGAAAGAAGGTGTTTTTAAGAAAAATCAATTTCTTTCGGAAGTACTGACTAAGGAACATGTACCTTATTCTAATATCGATCAAGTTGTCAATAAGTCAAAGGATATATTTGATGTACGTAAGATGCGAGTTGGGAAAGAATACATGATACTTGGACCAAAGGATGACACACAACCTGCTCAATATATAATATATGAGCCGAGTCCTTTCCGTTATATAATTTATGATTTGCAAGGTGAAACAAACGTTATAGAAGTAGAAAGACCAGTAGACACATTAGAATATGAGTCTTCGGGTGTGATTTACTCTAATCTTTGGACTGCCATGATGGATAATGATTTGGATTATGAATTGGCTGTAAAAATGGAAGATGCGTTAGCTTATAATGTTGATTTTCATTATATAAGTACGAAAGATAAATTCAAATTGATATACGAAAGATTATATATAGAAGGCGAACCTGTTGGAATTGGACAATTGAAAGTAGCTTATTTTCAACAGAATGGTAAAGATAATTATGCTTATTATTATAAGGATGATGCTTACGAAGGTTTCTTTGATCAAGAAGGTCGTCCAATGAAAAAAGCATTCCTTAAAGCGCCTGTTAAATATTCTCGTATTTCCTCTCCATTTAATTTACGCCGTTTTCATCCAGTACTAAGACGTGTCAAAGCGCACTTAGGAACAGATTATGCTGCGCCAAGAGGAACGCCTATTTATGCAGTTGCAAATGGTGTCGTTACTCGCTCTGGCTACGGTCGTGGTAATGGTAATTTCGTAAAAATAAAGCATGACAAGATTTACGAAACACAGTATTTGCACATGAGCAAAATCTCTAAACTGGGTAAAAAAGGGACTAAAGTGATGCAAGGAGATGTAATAGGCTACGTCGGCTCAACTGGTTTAGCAACAGGTCCTCATGTTTGTTATCGATTTTGGAAAAACGGAAAGCAGATCAATCCTAAGGATGAAAATTTGCCTGCTCCAGAGCCAATGACAGCGGAACATTTAGCCGCTTTTAAAGTAAATACAGTTGACTTTAAAAAGCAGTTGGATACCATTTCTTATAAATCAAAAGAAGAACTAGCTAGTTTGAAGACTAAAAATAAAGAAACAGATAATAAAACTGTTCCATAAATTTTAGTTGAAAATAAAGACTATTCCAATAAAACGTGTTGCTCAATAAATAATTGGGCAACACGTTGTATTTTAGTGACAAGTCTAATAACAAACGAACAAGCTATCTGATTATGAAAATATTTCTAAAAGTATATTTAATACTTATCTGTTCTTTTGGGTGTTTAGCCTTAAATGGTCAAAATATTTCAGGAGAATGGAATGGTGTAATGACTCAAAATGCAGGAGGCATTGCAGGACAGTATTACTTTTCATTACATTTGAAACAAGAAGGTACGAAAATAACAGGCTTTTCAAAGGTTGAATTATACGAAGGAGATAAGCGGACAATGTACGCTAGAAAATCATTGATTGGTGAGTTTGATGGAAAAGAATTAGTGTTTAAAGAAACTCAAATTCTAGAACAAAAAATGACGATTAGTACTAATCTCTGTTTGATACAAGCTAAATTAATATTTGGTTTTGATAAAGGTGCTCTTTGCTTAACAGGTACTTGGGGCGGGAAAACGAAAAATAATGGTACTTGTTCGCCTGGGAAAATAAAGGTTTGTAGTACGATTCCGATTGCAGCATTGGAATGATGGAATGAAATTCCGCAAGCTCAATTTACATTCTTTTCCAATTTTCCAATCTTTAAAAATAATTATGAAATTTACACATTTAGATAAGTCTGGAAACCCTTTGATGGTGAATGTCGGACAAAAAAAAGTGACTTTGCGAACCGCAAAAGCTCGTAGTATTGTCGTTTTGGATGATGAAATTTTAGCACAGTTTGAAAATAAAGATATTCAAACAAAGAAAGGTCCTGTATTTCAGACCGCAATTATTGCTGGTATTATGGCAGCAAAAAAGACAGGCGAACTGATTCCGCTTTGTCATCCTTTAGGTATGGATAATTGTAATATTTCTATTAAAATCAACGATAGGAGAGAGGTGCAAATTGACTGTATTGCTAGCCTAACGGCTAAAACAGGTGTAGAAATGGAAGCATTAGTTGGTGCTTCGTTGGCTGCGTTGACTATTTATGATATGTGCAAAGCTTTTTCGCATAATATTGTTATTAAGGAAACTAAGTTGATGGAAAAAACTGGTGGAAAAAGAGATTTTAAGCGAGAAGAATGAGGGTAATTGCTATTTCTGATATTCATGCGCACGTCAAAACTTTTAAAAAATTAATCGAAGACAAAGTACAGTTGACCAAAACGGATAAACTATTTCTGCTAGGTGATTATGTGCATAGAGGTCCTAGTGACGAAGGTGTTTTTGATTATATATTGAACTTGCAATCGAAAGGTTATCAAATAGAATGTTTGCTCGGAAATCATGAGTTGATGTGGATGAAAGAACAGCATGATCAAGGGAT
>CAZMEH010000450.1:0-3834 GCA_964564885.1 uncultured Saprospiraceae bacterium
ATTTTTTAAGGAAGTTAAAGGAAAAAAGAACCAGTTAAAAACCGTAAGTTATTTTATTGCCGTTCCTTTAAGGCGTCCGACCCTTAATGTTTTATTAATTTTCATTAACTTTAGAATAAGAAAATTACAAAAACTAATGAAATCGAATCAATAAATTGAAATTTGAAAAACTACTATACTGCACTTTTACAATCATCGGCTTCTTCTCGTTTGGGTCAACTACATTGGCGCAACAATCTTCTCGTCCCTCTCAAAACACTCCTCTTTCAAAAATTTTACTTCGTCTTAAACAAGAAAAACAAGTTACTTTCCTATACGAACCATCAACAGTCAAGGGAGTTATTATAAAAACACCATTCAATTATAAAGAGGATACGAAGGTTATTTTAAAAAATATTTTGCCACCTGTTGGTTTGAAATCCAAAAAAATTGGTAAAAAAAACTTTGTCATAAAAAAGGCTAAAAAACATGTTCCTCAACAAAAAGAACAACTTTCTCAATCAAAGCCTTCGATTCTAAAACGACAAATAAAAGCAGCAAAACTTCATCAAGTTGCAGGTTCAATTTCTAACAAATCGGATGAAACACCTCTTATTGGCGCAACGGTTCAAATCAAAGGGACAAGTACAGGAACAACAACTAATCTCAATGGAGAATTTCAATTAGAAATACCAACAGGCAAACAAATATTGGTTTTTTCATACATGGGTTTTCAAGAACACGAAGTTTTAATTAATGGTCAATCTCAGTTAAAAATTTACTTAAAAGAAGCAACCAATGATTTAGATGAAATCATAGTTACTGCCCTCGGACTAGAAAATCTAAAACGTGAATTAGCTTATTCAACAGACCATTTGAATGCCGAAGATTTAGCTGGAACTTATGAACCAAATCTCGTAACTGCATTGGCAGGAAGAACGGCAGGTATTTGGATAAATAGTGCTTCGGGTTCTCCTGGCGCATCTGCGAGTATTTTCATACGTGGAATGCGTTCTGTAAATGGTAGTAATAAGCCGTTGTTTGTCTTAGATGGCGTTCCTGTCGATAACACAACTACTGGAAATGGAACGGGTGGAGTTGATGTTTCTAACCGATTGATTGACCTTAATTTACACGATATTAAAAAAATAACTATTCTTAAAGGTGCTTCCGCAACTGCATTATATGGAATTCGTGCAGCAAATGGAGCAATCATTTTAACTTCAAGAAAAGGAAATCAAGGTAAGCCTAAAATCCGTTTTTCAACAACATATGGTTTTAGTCAAGTGAGCCAACTTCCTAAAAAACAAACGCTTTATTCACAAGGAAAATTTGTAAATGGTACCGCTACTTATCTTGGTCCAGAAACGAATACTTCTTCTAGTTATGGTACTTTAGTGAGTGAATTGGAGTTTGATGGAAATGAAAACTATCCTTATGATTTGAATGGTTGTTTAGTTCCAAAAGGGCAAGGAAATGGACAACCTGCCAATCTTTATGATGCGAATAATAGCTTTTTTGTAAAAGGTCAAACTTTAGATAATCACTTAGCGATTTCTGGCGGAACAAACTGGTTTGATTACTATTTGTCTTTCGGTCAATTTAAGGAAACAGGCGTAGTTCCTCGCTCGATGTTTGAAAGATATTCCTTAAAAGGAAACTTTAATATCAAGCTACATGAAAAAGTAAAAATAGGAATGTCATCTTATTTGAATCAAGCAAATGGTTATCGAATGAAACGAGGTTCTCTGTTTTCTGGTGTTCCATTAGGATTATTCCGAAATCCAACCACTTTTGATATTGGAAATGGAAAAACAGGAAACGAAGCTTCTCAAACGCCAAGTTCTTATATGTTAGAAAATGGACAACAAAGGGCTTTTCGTGGAAATGGTCGATACGATAATCCATTCTGGTCAGTCAATCGAAATCCGTTTGAAGATAAGGTAAATCGCTTAATACAAAACGTTCACTTGGAGTATCAAATGTTGCCTTGGCTAAAAGCCGCCTATCGAATTGGTTTGGATATTTACACAGATAATCGTAAAAATACTTATGATATTAATTCTGGCACGCATCGACTTGGGCAAATCAATGTATTTGATATAAAGTCTAATAATATTAATTCTGATTTATTGCTAATTGCAGAAAAACGACTGAATAAAAATTGGTATTTAAAATCCACTTTCGGACATAATTACTACAGTTCTACTTTTTCAATAGAAGAAACGATTGGCGAAGAATTGGAAAAACAAGGCGTTTACCAAATATCAAATGCCATCTATACTTCCACAGAAGAAACACTATTGCAAAAGAAAGTCGCTGGTATTTACACAGATATTCACTTACGTTATAAAAACCTTTGGTACTTCAATTTTACGGGTCGGAATGATTGGTCTTCCACTTTACCAATCACGAACAATTCTTTTTTCTATCCAAGTTTCAATGTAGGATTTGAATTAACAGAATGGTTAGATATTTTAAAATCACCTGTTCTATCTTACGGAAAAATCCGCTTGTCAGTCAGTCAAGTTGGAAACGACGCAGGAACATATTTGACAGATACTTATTTTAACCCTGCGGTAACGAATGGTGATGATTTACTGCCAAATCTTGAATTTCCTGCATTTGGCGTAAGTGCTTTTGAACGTTCAGCTGTTTTAGGAAATGCTTCTTTAAAACCTGAAACTACGAATGCTTATGAGATTGGTGCAGAATTGAAATGGTTCAAAGGAAGAATAAAAACGGATATTACTTTGTATAAAGCCATTAATAAAGACCAAATTATTAATACGCAATTATCTGCAGCATCAGGTTTTTTAATAATGCCAACAAATGGTGGAACAATTGAAAATCAAGGTATTGAACTCAAAGTAGAATTTCAAATCATAGAAAAAAAAGACTTTAGCTGGAATATGACCACTCTTTTTTCCAAATTTGAATCCATCGTCACCGACTTACCAAATAACAATGCTGGAATTATTCTAGCGTCTTTTTCAAATATATCTTCTATGATTTTAGAAGGTCAACCTTATGGTGTCTTGGTCGGTTCCTCTGTCAAAAAGGACGAAAATGGAACGATGATAATTGACCAAGATGGTTTCCCGAAAGTGAATGAAATGCATACGATTGTCGGAAACCCTACGCCAGATTGGTTAATGACTATTCATCAAGCATTAGAATGGAAAGGCTTTCAGTTGAATGCTTTATTAGATATTCGCAAAGGCGGTGATATTTGGAATGGAACACGAGGCGTGATGAGTTTTCTGGGTGTTTCAGAGGAAAGTGGTGAATTGCGTGATGTTCAAGGTTTTGTTTTTGACGGCGTAACCGAATCGGGAGAAATAAACACTCAACCAGTAGATTTTGCTAATCCTGAGAATGGAATGCAAGGTATTTATTGGCGTCGTTATGGTTTTATTGGTTTGGCAGAGTCAAATATAGAAGATGGTTCGTGGTTTAGAGTTCGAGAATTGAGTTTGGCGTATCAATTTGTCAAAAAGTGGAATGAGCATACTTCTTCCGATATGACTATTTCTGTTTTTGGTAATAATGTATTTTTAAAAACGAATTATTCAGGTGTTGATCCAGAAACTAATCTTCGTGGCGACTCTAATATTATGGGTTGGGATTATTTTACGCTGCCGAGTACGAAAGGTTGGACATTGCAATTGAAGGTGGTGATTTAATTTTTCCCGCAAAGAGCGCAAAGGTTTCGCTAAGTAGCGCAAAGCATATATTAATTTAACCTTTGCGTTCCTTAGCCAAACCTTTGCGCACTCTGCGAGATTACACACCTTTTAGTACTTTTTAAAGCAATATAAATTTGAAACAAAAAATAAATTTCCGTCAAGCAAA
>CAZMEH010000451.1:0-2361 GCA_964564885.1 uncultured Saprospiraceae bacterium
CTTTTATGGCTTTTGTTGTTGCCTTCACTGCTTTTTCTTCACTTTGCTCGGCTTTTGCTTTTGCTGCTAGAGCTTCTTTAGCATTTCTATCGGATTGCCTTTTTTGTTCTTCAATCTTATCAAAGGCTTTGTTAATCTTACTACTCGCTATTTTAGCATTTTTAGGACAATGCACCATAGCGGTACTATACGCATTGATGGCTGCTTTGAAGTCTTTCTTTTTTAATGCAATATCACCTGCGTTGATGTATTTATCAAAATATGGGCAATCACCGCTTTGACTGATGCCTATTTTGGCTAAAGTGCAAAGAGCTATTATAAAAAATAATCGGATAAATGTTTTCATATTATTGTAGATTAGGTGTCGGATAACATAGACCTCAAGTTAAAGAATAAAGCGGCTCTCACAGCGTACTTTTAAAAGGTTAAACGGCTGCTTACAGCGTGCAATGTGGTTTCAACCCATTGCACGCTGTGAGTAGCGATTTTGCCCTTTTTAGACTATAAACAAGATTTTTCTCTTAGCTTGACCGCTATGGTATCGGGTATCTGTAATTCAATTTATTTTAAGGTTTCAATACTATCTTGCAGCGCTTCAATTTTCATCTTGAATGTATCAATTTTATCTTTTTCAAGAACAATTACATCCGTTGAATCGGTCGCTCCATAAGTTTTGAATGTTTCGATACTTTGTTCTGATATTCCTTTTTTACTTTTATAGCGCTTTATCTCCGTTGTGTAAGATTGCTTTAAACTTTGTTGCGCTCTTATTTTGGCTTGTTCTGCACTTGCTTTTTGCCTTTCTGCGGTTCTATACTGTGTAAAAGCAAAGAAAGTAATCATAATAGCGACTATTGCAATACCTCCAGAAATAAAAGAAAAACGACGCGCTCTTTGGAGTTTTGCCTTTTGTTCCGCTTCTTTTTCAGTATTTTTTCGCTGAACTTGCTTGTAACTTTCATTGATAAACTCCTGTTCTTCTGGCGAAAGCGTGAGTTTTTCGAGTGCAGGCTCAATATAATTGAGTTGTCGTTCCGTAAAAAGTTCCTTCGCAGAGCCTTGCATTGCCTGACTTTCGATTAAGCGTTTGACACGAAGCAAGGATTTTTGCTCTGAACTTCGCTTCTCTGCTATTTCCTTTGCCAGCGTATCGTGCAATACTTCGTAAGCTTTATCGTCACCTCGATAGCGCAGAATTCGGTAATTCCCGAGCTGATGCGTACATTCTTTGACAAAATTGATGGCAGTTTTATCATTTTTAAAATGAACTTTAATCGCTTCTTCTTGAGCGATTTGATGTAATTCCTGTTCTTTGATAGGAATTTTTGTGCCTTCCAAAGTCGCAAACGGAGACAATACCGCCCAAACAACGTCTTTCGGCAAATGCTCAAAATCGGGTTGGTCAGTGAGTGCAGCGTGTACTTTTTCGCTTTGCTTTTCGATGAAATTTTCGAGTACTTCCTTGATTTCGCCTTGCGCTCGAACCGCTTCGAGTGTGAAAGTCGTTGGCTCGTCGTAGTTATCTTTATCTATTCGTGCTTCTTCGTGCAAGCGGTCAATATAGACTTGCAAATAAGGCAACCTGATATTAATATCATTTTCCCGAATATTATCAAGAATGGCTTTGGTCACTGCTGCTTCTTGTCCTTTTTCTAAAGTAATACAAGAATTTGGATTGGCGACAATGGCACTCGTAATTACTTTTTTGGCCAACGGAACCGCCATCGGTTCTAGTCGAAGGCGTTTTTCACGGAGTTGCGGAACGGCTTTTTCGAACTCGTAAAGTTGCCCAAAATATTCTTCTCGCATCGCCAGAATGATTTTGACAGGCAATTTGACATTCACTAGATGCTGAATGATTTTGATAAATTCCGCCTGTTCTTCGGGCTGACCGAGCGTATATAATTCTTCAAATTGGTCAAATATCAAATAGATAGGTTTGAAATTCGCCAAGTATAATTGCTGGAGCGATTCGGCTATTTTCTCACCTTTGGAAATCGTTTGGGTTAGCGTTGCTTCTGTTGAACGGGCTGCCGTATTATCAGAATCAGACTCTACTAAGTCGTCCAGCCAATCCAAATCATTGGTACTTTCTTCGAGGGTTTGCGATTGTTGAGTGGCTTTTTCGATGACCGACAGTAGCGAGTCATTGATATTACTGCTGCGTCGAATATATAAATCTTGCCATTGCGACGGCTTGAATTTATTGGCTAATCCACATTGAATAATACTGGTTTTTCCTGTTCCCGAAGCACCGTAAATGAGCATTAGGTTGGTTTCAAAGACCATTTTATATAAGGCTTCAATTTCCTTTTCTCTTCCAAAAAAGATTTTTTTATCTTCTTTATCGTAAGAATTCAA
>CAZMEH010000452.1:0-1510 GCA_964564885.1 uncultured Saprospiraceae bacterium
TTGCAATATTGTTCAACTAATTCATTGAATGCCGTTTTCATTTTCTTCTTATGAGTTTTGGCATTATCTAACCAAAAAACAAATTTCGTTTTACCTTTTTCTACGTAAATTTCAATCAAACTGAATAGGAAATTAGCGACAGCTTCTGCATCTGCTTTTGCGATCGTATCCAAATGGCTAATTACCTCTTCATTCTCAATTGCTAAGAGTGCATTGTGCCGTTTTCTTTTTTTTCGTCTGATTGTATTGTTGGTGCAGTGTTTTTTTCTGCCCATCCATAACTTGTTTGTGGACGAGTAGAAACACTGAATTCATCATACCAAAAATGTACTTCGTCTTCTGTTTTATTATCTATTCGATCCTGTAAATCTACTGCAAATTCTTTTTGTTTATTTTTATCGGCATTTGCATAATCCCGATGAAACTTTTGAAAGCTTAAATTCAGTTCTATATCTAAAATTTCGTGAATTCTAGATTTTTTAAGTGTTACAGACCACTTTTTCAATAAGAAAGCACTGATGTTTTCTAATGTCCACACATAACCCAATAAACCATATTGCTCATAATCAATCGGTTGTTTGTGTAAAATGATATATTTTAGTAGCCGTAATTTTATAGTATTTAATTGTCCAGTTCCTGCTTTTCCTGATTTCTTGGGCGCTAAAAGTTTTTTAAATCCTCCTGAAAGATAAGCATCAATCCAACTATTTAAAGTATCTTTTGCACAACCTATCCTAAATCGTACATCTACCAATTTTAATTTATCCCAAATTAGCTTTATCGCTTCCAATTTTTCACGTTGATAACTCTTTTGATGTTTATAATACAATTTTTGCCATAATTCTCTATCTTGAGGTGCTTTTGCCATTCGCTGTCGTCTATTCATAACTTATTTTTAAGCCCTAAATTTAATACTAATTTTATAACGGAAAAGGAATAATTGAATATTCTGATGACAGCAAACTAGTGAAAAAGCTTCAACGAGCCTTATGGTGTATGAAAATAGGAAGTTTCATATTATTCTTATGGGCATTTACTATTATAATGTTTTTAATCTTCAACTAGATCTTCACGCAAGTACATAATATTTAAACCAATGAGAATACTTAAATTTATAGTTGGAACAGTTTCGATATGGATTATCGGTCTACTCTTTTTTTTAGCATTAGGTTTCTTTGGACTGCCGTCTAGGATTAAAGAAGCATCGAACAATTACTTTAATAATTTCAATATTAGTTTTTCAGGTATTGTATTAGAAAACAATGAAGTGATAGAAGGCGGTGTTGGATTAATTGCTATGAACCTTATATCAGATTCTACGCTTAATTATGATGTGCGAAATGCCAGTACTATGTATTATTGTGTGATTAAAGATGATAAAATAGAAGTAGTATAATGGTTCTATAATTATATAAATGTTGGAGATTCTATCGTTTTCAACGGAATAAGCGACTCTTGTTATTTGTACAGGAATTATGAATTGATAAAATCCTGGAAGCCACATTTGAAT
>CAZMEH010000453.1:0-4588 GCA_964564885.1 uncultured Saprospiraceae bacterium
ATAAAAGGAGAAACCGAGGCAATAGATTTGAATTGGAAACCTATTCTACAAACGCCACCGTTTCCAGAATACACCAGCGGTCACAGTGTAATTTCCGCAGCATCCGCCGTAGCATTGACTACCGTTTTTGGTGATAATTTCGCTTATATTGACTCGGTAGAAATTACTTATGGTTTGCCTGCTCGTTCCTACAATTCCTTTGTTGAAGCATCAGAAGAAGCTGCAATCAGTCGATTGTATGGTGGAATTCACTATATGCCAGCAATCACAAATGGCGTAACACAAGGTCAAAACGTAGGCAATTTTATTTTTAAAAATATCAAATTGAAATAAAATATAGCATAGACATTCTTGTCTGTGACGCTATTTCTCTAAAACATTAGAGCGCATTTTTTTAATAAAAAATAGGTGCTAAACGCCTAAACTTCTAACAAGATGAATATCAAACAACTAACCATTATATCAATATTATTTTTATTTGCTACAAGTTGTGGAAATAAAGACGAATCGATTGCTGCTACAAGTCAAAATGAAGTAGAACCAAAAATTTACACTAAACTTTCTGCGGAAGAAACAGGTATTGACTTCGTGAATAAATTGTACGAAACAGCCAAGTTGAATTATTATCAATTCCAATATTTATATAATGGCGGTGGAGTAGCAATTGGCGATATTAATAATGATGGTTTAGATGATATTTATTTTTCTGCTACTCAATTTTCAAACAAACTTTATTTGAATAAAGGCAACCTCAAGTTTGAAGAAATTGCGCAACCTGCTGGCGTTTTATTGGGCGAAGGAATCAAAACAGGCGTTTCGATGGTCGATATTAATAATGACGGCTTCATGGATATTTACGTTTGTAGAACGGGGCCTAAAAATGATAAAGAGCAACGTTCCAATCATTTTTATATCAATAATGGTGATTTGACTTTTACGGAATCTTCTGAAAAAATGGGTTTGAAAGACTATTGCTATTCAAATCATGCAGCGTTTTTTGATTATGACAATGATGGCGATTTAGATATGTATCTGATGAATCATCCAAAGGATTTCAAGGGTGCATCTACTCCAAAGGCAACGAAGATCAACGGAGAATATCAAAGAATTACAACGCCTAAAGATGAATATGAAAGTGACCGATTATATAAAAATAATGGAAACGGAACATTTATAGATGTCTCAAAATCGGCAGGAATTATTAATCGAACATTTAGTTTGAGTGTTAGTATAGTTGATGTTAATGAAGATGGTTTTGATGATATTTTTGTAGCAAATGACTACGCAGAGCCAGACAATTTCTACATTAATAATGGCAATGGAACATTTACAGACCAAAATTCAAACATTCTTAGACACAGTTCACGCAATAGCATGGGCAGCGATTTTTCTGATTTAAATAACGATGGATTACTTGATCTTATAGTTTTGGATATGAAGGCGGAAGACAACCGTCGCCAGAAATTATTAGAAACAACAAATATTTATCGCTTCTATAATGAATACGTCAAAAAAGGCTACGGGCATCAAGAAATGCGTAATATGCTTCAATTGAATAATGGAAATCCCGAGGGTTCGGGACAAGTGACATTTAGTGAGATTGGAGAAATGGCTGGAATTTCAGCAACGGATTGGAGTTGGAGCGTTTTGGCACAGGATTATAATAATGATGGTTGGAGAGATATTTTTATTACAAATGGATTGCGCAGAGATATAACCAATAATGATTATACACATTTTATTCGTCCAACATTTAGTAGAAGTGTTGGTGCAAATTTCAATATTTACGATAATTTAAATCAAATTCCTTCGGAAAAAGTAGCCAACTATTTTTATAAAAACAACAAAGACTTAACATTCAAAAAAGTGAGTTACGACTGGGGCATTACAGATGCGTCTTTCTCAAATGGTGCGGCTTATGCGGATTTGGATAATGATGGAGATTTAGAATTGATTGTTAATAATGTCGATGAACAAGCCTTTGTTTATCGTAGCGATGCGACTCAAAATTCTGGAAATCACTTTTTGCAAATAGATTTTGAAGGAACAGCCAATAACAAAAAAGGTATTGGAACAAAAGTAACGTTGACTTCTTTGGAAGGGAAACAGTTTCAAGTACTTCGTCCAAATCGTGGTTACATGTCTTCTATGCCATATTTTCTGCACTTCGGAACTGGAAAATCAACAACTATTGAAAAAGTAGAAATCGAATGGACGGATGGCAAAACTCAAATTTTAACCAATGTCAAAACTGACCAACGCATAACAGCAAAATATACCGAAGCGAACGGAACAGCTTCAAAACCAACTGCGAATAATCCAATTTTTGCAAAAGCAAATGTAGGAATTGATTACAAGCACAACGAAAACACAAACTTTGAAGATGTACTTCGTGAACCACTTTTACCACACGATTTATCAAAAGAAGGCCCAACTGTAGCTGTCGGCGATGTCAATGGTGATGGCAAAGAAGACGTTTTCATCGGTGGAGCTGCTGGTTCGGCAGGTGCTTTATATTTACAAGGTGATGGTTTTGCAAAAGCTAGTTCGCAGCCTTGGGAAGCAGATATTCAGCAAGAGGATATTGGAACATTATTTTTTGATGCTGACGGTGATAAAGACTTGGATTTATATATTGTCAGTGGCGGTTATGAGTTCTTGAGCAACTCGCCAGATTTGCAAGATAGATTGTATATCAATGACGGAACAGGCAATTTTGCGAAATCTACAGATGCATTACCAACTGAAATTTCAAGCGGTTCTTGCGTCAAAGCAGCCGATTATGATAACGATGGAGATTTAGACTTATTCGTTGGTGCTAGAGTGATTCCATCTTATTATCCATATGCGCCTGAGTCGTTTATTTTACAAAATAATAACGGAAAATTTACAAATATAACCGCTTCAATCGCTTCTGGTTTAACAAAAGTTGGTTTGGTTAAAGATGCTATTTGGGCAGATATTAATAACGATAAACAACAAGATTTAATCGTTGTTGGTGAATGGATGGCGGTTTCTATTTTTATTAATAATAAAGGCAACTTTACAAACGAAACAGCAAAATACGGCTTAGAAAATACCAAAGGTTGGTGGAATACCATTGAAGTAGCAGATATGGATGGCGACGGAGATTTAGATTTGGTTGCAGGAAATTTAGGTTACAATACTCGTATTAAAGCATCTGCAAATAAGCCCTTGGAAATCATCGCAAAGGATTTTGATAACAATAATAATCCAGATGTGGTTGTTTCCATGTATTTTCAAAATACACAACATCCAATTTACCAACGTGATGTTATCAAAAGTCAAATGCCCTATTTACAGCAGCGTTTCAATAAATATGAACCATATGCTAATGCTACAACTAGTCAAGTTTTTCCCGCAGATAAAATGGCTGGCGCACTTAAATTGCAAGCCACAAACTTAGGAACAACGTATTTTGAAAATACTGGAAATACATTCAAAATACACGTTTTACCAAATATCGCTCAGATTTCGCCAACGCAATCTATTTTGCTAGAAGATTTTGATAAAGACAACAAAATGGATATTCTCCTTGTTGGAAATTTCTATTACAACGAAGTGGAAACAGGTCGTTCTGATGCGGGAAATGGCTTGTTCTTAAAAGGTGACGGCACAGGAAATTTCACACCACAAACCATTCGTCAAAGTGGTTTCTTTGCGGCAAAAGATGCTCGTGATATGCAAATTGTAAATTACAATGGACAACGTTTGATTATCGTTGCAAACAATAATGATAAGGTCGAGTTGTTTAAAATGAAAATGTAGCACAGGTAACTTGTCCCGAAACCTCGGCATTCCTACCTGTGACGCCAGTGCTAGCGTAACATAATGACGTAAACAATTAACAATCATTAGTGCGCTAGCATTGGCGTCACAGGCAGGAACGCCTATGCTACATCAAAAAAACATGAGCAAAACCGATTTATTAAGAAAAACTTTCAATAAGCTTGTTTCATTAAATGAGGAAGAATGGGCTGCAATAAGTTCCTGTATCAAAGAGCGAACCTTTAAAAAAGGTGAATTTCTTTGTCGTCATGGGCAAGTTGAAAACTACCTATCGGTTGTTTATAAAGGAACTTGTCGAGGATTTTATAGCAAAGATGGCGAAGAAATTTCTGTTACATTTATGTTTGAAAATGATTATGTCAGTGCGTATTATTCCTTTTTGACCTATCGACCATCCTTGATGTCCATTCAAGCATTAACGCCTGTTCATGTTTTATCTATTAGCAAAACAGATTTAGACAAATTATGCGATAATTATAAAAGTTTAGAACGCATCGGAAGATTGAATGCAGAAAGGATTTATCGTAGAAAAGAAGAACGAGAAGTTGCTTTACTCACGATGTCTGCAACTGAAAGATATATTGATTTACTAAATCGCCATCCCAAATTACTCAAGCAAATTCGGCTTAAATACATCGCTTCCTACCTCGGCATAAAACCAGAATCTCTCAGCCGTATCAGAAAACAATTAACCAAATAGTACGGTTGGCTTTCCCGTCACTCGTCGAGATAAATAGCCGACAAGGTGAGTTGTAAAGTAACTAAGAATATATATTCT
>CAZMEH010000454.1:0-6345 GCA_964564885.1 uncultured Saprospiraceae bacterium
TTCTTTTTTTCCAAAATTGTTTTTTTAAAAATAGGTCAATTTAAGTGCCAAAGAATAATTATATCAGCCTCGACTACTTTGGATTAGTAATATAAAGCATACTACTCGTATCTTTGATTATTATGAAAATATAGTAAAAAAGATTAAAATAGCGGTACTAAAATCGAGAGAATATACTACTAAACAACATGATTTCGTGTATGTAGATGTACAGATTGTCCTTGATTTTAGGAGGTTCTTTAAAGTTTGAACAGCACTTTAGGCATTATTCGAGTAGTTAATAGCTACCAAGTCAATTATAGCCAGTATAAAACACGAGAAAAGACTTAGAAAGAACCGCTTTATTATTTCAATTTATTAATTGTGATTAAAAGTACCGTAAAATGGCAACTAAGACAAAAAAATCTAAGTGCATAAAAAGTACGAAAAGGAAGGAAGCAGCGATTATTAAACAAAACATAGGAATTGATATATCTAAAGATGATTTTAAATCATGTATTTATCAATTGTTTAGTAATCAAGATAGTAGAATTAAATCCTCACGTACTTTTAAAAATAATGCTAAAGGATTTGTTACTTTTTTAACCTGGATAAAAAGTAAATGTATAAAAACATTAGAAATTCGGGTAACATTAGAAGCTACAGGTGTTTATTATGAACAGCTGACCTATTTTTTAGATGATAACGACATTTATGTAAGCGTAATTCTACCAAATAAGTCAAAAGCCTATGCACAGAGCCTTAATCTTAAGTCAAAAACAGATGAGATTGATGCTCAAATGCTAGGGCAAATGGGATTAGAAAGAAATCTTTCAAGATGGAAAGCTATAAGTCCTAAAATGCGAAGACTCAAACAATTGACACGAGAACGAGTGACAATAGTTGAAGAAAAAACTGCTTTGTTGAACAAGTTACATGCTCTAAAGTCTGGGCATCAGCCGAATTCGGATATCATTGAGCGCCTTGGACAAAGAATTACCATGCTCAAAAAGCAAATCAAGGAAGTTGAGAAAGAAGTCAAAAACGTCATCAAAAATGATACAGTTTTGACCAAACATGTAGATAATATAAGCACAGTAAAAGGACTTGGAGCGATTACTATTGCTACAATTATTGCTGAAACAGATGGTTTCAATCTATTTACATCACGAAAACAGCTTGTAAGCTATGCTGGATATGATGTTGTACAAAGACAATCTGGTTCATCTATTAATGGTAAAACAAAGATTTCTAAAAAAGGAAATCGATTTATTAGAAGAGCCTTACATTTTCCTGCTATTGTTGCCGTAAAGTATAATGAGCAACTAAATCAGTTTTATAAAAGAATTGAAGAGCGAACAGCTATTAAAATGAAAGGGTATGTTGCAGTTCAACGTAAACTCTTACTTTTGATTTATGCACTTTTTAAAAATGAAGTGCCATTTGATCCTGATTTTTATAAAAAACACGGTTCCGAATCCTCTAATTGAGATTAAGGAATCTTGAATATATTAGAAAAAAAGCATGAAATTCAACTTTTTTAAGGTTTTATCTCTGAAGAAAGGTTGTAGGTGGCATACTTATGCCACCTACGCAGAATGATTACTCTAAAAGCAATCTCCTTGATATCGCTAAAGTAATATTTTTTTCAAAGAATATTTGGTAATCTAAACAGCACCTATACATTTTCTAAAAACTGAGATTAAAGTACGTTTACTAAACTTTTGAAGTTTAGTAAACGTGATTATGATGCTCTTAAATCTTAAATGTATTAGTATGACAGATAATACATCAAAAGCAAAAAAGGAATAAATATAAGAACAGTTCCAACACCATAAATATAATCGTAAGGAATATCTTGTTCATTGCATATCCAATTTGGGCAAATTTCATTATTCATACTCTTATGTTTTAAAGAGGTATTTCACTAGTTTTCTGGTAAATGGCTAACATCATTAATGGTCAGGAAAGTAAATTTTTCTCCATCAAATATCATTTTATACAAGCCAGTATTATGATGATTATACTGTTCCATTTCCGAATATTCTTGCTCTTGCAAAACAGCCATCAGACAACGCATCGCACGACCGTGAGAACAAATAAGGATAGTTTTTTCAGGTCTTTCTTTCAAATACGCCACAAATTTTTTCAAGCGATTACCTAAATCAGCCGCACTTTCAGCATCTTCTAACTTGTGATCATAATTACCACTTTGCCACTGATTGATCATTTCTACATAATCAATTCTGAGTTGTGCCGTACCTTTTTTACCTTCATGAATGCCCCAGTTCATTTCATTGATTTCGGCAAACTTCTCAAATGGTAAACCATTATCAATAAAAGGTTGAGCCGTTTGATAAGTACGCTTGAGTGTAGAAACCAGCGCAATTTCAAAAGGAATCTCTTTATATTTTTTATAAAAAGCCTGCGCTTGTCCTCGACCAACATCATTCAATTCAGAATCTACTCCGCTACCTTGAATAATTTTCAAAGCGTTGTATTCTGTTTGTCCGTGTCGGATGATGTAAATTTCTTTCATGTTATTTCTGTTTAGTCATTGTCTTTTAAGTGAGCAGTCAGACGACCTTAGGTCGTCTGACTGCTCAAATCAACGTATTCAACAACTAACTTCTAATTATTATTCACAACAGGAAGTGCAACAAAACGGTAACCTGTAAATGTTTGTTCGTCTTCGAATTTGTGATCCGTATAGTCTTTAACTACATTATAAATCGTATCTCTTTCAATCGCTTTTCGACCAGTTTTACGGATTAATTCCACTAAATCAAATGTACTTAATGCTGGATTTTGCTCCTCAGAACCAGCCATTGAATAGATTTTTGTAGTATCGTCAATCGTTCCATCAAGGTCATTCACACCAAAAGCCAAAGACATTTGAGCCGTTGTACGACCAATCATTGGCCAATACGCTTTGACGTGCTTGAAGTTGTCTAAATAAATACGACCAATCGCATAATTTTTCAAATCTTCAATCACACTAACCTCTGAAAGGTGTGATAATTGATTGTTTTTATTTCTAAATTTCAACGGGATAAACGTCTGAAAACCGCCTGTTCTATCTTGTAACTGACGTAATTTTTCCATGTGATCAATACGGTGTCTATATTCTTCAATATGACCGTAAAGCATGGTTGCGTTTGTTCTAATACCTTGATTATGAGATATTTCGTGAATTTGAATCCATTGTTCACCAGAACATTTTCCGCCAGCGATTTGGTCTCTAATTTCAGGATGAAATATTTCTGCGCCACCACCTGGCATAGAATCCAAACCCGCTTCAATCATCAAACGCATACCTTCTTCGTAGCTAACTTTTCCTTTCTTGAAAATGTAATGATACTCAACAGGCGTCAATGCTTTAATGTGCAGTTCTGGACGATGCGCTTTGATGGCTTTGAAAAGATCTTGATAGAATTTTAGATCGTATTGAGGCATGACGCCACCTACGATATGAACTTCCGTTACAGGTTTTTCATCGTATTTTTTAATGATATCCATCATGTCCTCCAATGAATATTCCCAACCTTCTTCACGTTTTTTTATCAGACGAGAGTAAGAACAGAAAGTACAAGAGTACAAGCAAACATTTGTTGGTTCAATGTGAAAATTACGATTGAAATAAGTTTTATCGCCATGTTCACGTTCTCTAACGAAATTCGCCAAAGTTCCGACAAAAGATAAATCACCTTTTTCATAAAGTAATAATCCTTCGGCTTCCGAAATCCTTTCGCTATTATAAACTTTCTGCGCAATTGTTTTCAAATCACTTGAAAGGTTTTTATCTGCTAGTACTATTTCTATTTTTTTAACTCCGTCCATTTTCTTTTATTTAATAGGCTTTTGTGAATAAAGACTAATGATTGAAGGTTTTTGAGAACCTCATTAGTGATTGATCAATTCACCATTCAAATCGATTACAATATACTAACAACAAATGTAGCTTTCAGTTTTAGTTGAAAGTTAAATATATATATACCACAATATTTTATTAACTTATATCATTAAAACACTAATGCCTGAAATGCCATTGAGTATCAATAATATTTGTAAATTTAGCTACTCAAACTTAAAAAAAACAAATTCATTAATTAATACTCAAAATTAGCCTATTCCTAAACAAATACATATCATTTACTTCATTAAATATTTACATTCTTAGACTCACAGATAAAGAACCCAACAAAAAAACAAAGTTGCTTTTTTATTTTTATTCGTCATATATAATAATAGCTGTTCAAATTGGTTGAAACAGTAGATTATTTAATGAACTTGTTTAAGAACTCATGCTAAAACTATTGATAAACGCTTGATTTTCAAGACGAAGCTCATTTTTATTTTGGTAGCCAAAGCTACCGAAATAGAAATAGCTGAAGTATTGGAATATTAATGGTT
The DNA here is from genome assembly GCA_964564885.1 of uncultured Saprospiraceae bacterium. Taxonomy (GTDB): domain Bacteria; phylum Bacteroidota; class Bacteroidia; order Chitinophagales; family Saprospiraceae; genus CAKZLL01. The sequence continues at coordinate 4,393 of CAZMEH010000454.1, forward strand.
TGTCAAGAGATTAGCCGTGAGTTTTTAAACAAGTTCATTTAATGATTTCTCAAAGATACGAGTAGTATGAATTATTTTATCATTAGCATTTACTGAAAATACGGACACATATCATTTTGACCAACGACACACGACATATTTTGAATAAAATCATATTACATTCCGAACTTTTCGTGTGTTGTGTGTCAAAAAATAATCTACACCCAAGAATACAAAAAGACACAAAGTCTCAGGCATTTGTTACGTAGTATTTTATAGAAAAATTGCTAATAGCAATGAAGATACAACCTCATACCAAATTATTGCACTATTTTTGAAACCGTTAGATTCTAAGTAGTAAAACATAACTGTATTTACGGTTTCTATGCCGATGACAAAAGGAAAATGAAAAACAATAAATCGAAAGGATTTTTAAAATCCTATTCACACATCCTACTGTGTTTGATCCTTTGGATTGGATGCACACAAAATGCTGTTAGCCAACAATATGTTGTTGAAGGACAGATAAAAGCAGCAGACACAGAAGAGCCGATTCCATTTGCTAATATCTATTTTAAAAATAGTCAAAATGGGATTGCAACTGATTTAGAAGGTTTTTATAGAATTACACTCGACTCACCAAATGACGTGATGGAAGCCTCTTCTATTGGCTATCTTTCTAAAACCATTACATTAAAGGATACCATTTATCAAGTCATTAATATAACGCTATCCGATAGTGAAGTTATGACGGACGAACTTGTTATTTATGCTGGTGAGAATCCTGCTAATGCAATTGTTAAAAATATTATTAAAAATAAAAAGCAAAATCGCCTAAGTGCTTTCGATGGTTATCAATATGAAGCCTATGATAAAATAGAGCTTGATTTATACAATTTTGATACGTCAATGTTTGACCGAAAAGTACTTGAACCATTCAAGTTTATACTAGAAAATATTGATAGTACGACGGACGAAAAAACGTTCTTGCCAAGTTATATTAATGAAAATATCACAAAAATTTACGGACTCGGAAATAAAGCACCGAGGGAGGTTTTAACGGCGATTAAAGTTTCTGGTATTGACGGAACGTCAGTGGTAAAGCAGATTAAACGCTTGACTCAGAAATTTGATATTTACGATAATTGGATTTACGTTTTAGAAAAAAACTTCACTAGTCCATTCGCCAATTCTGGTTTGCTATTCTATGAATATTACATCATGGACAGTACTTATATTGACAGTAAATGGAGTTATAAGCTAAAGTTCAAACCTCGACGCAAACAGGAAAATACGTTTTATGGCGAGTTTTGGGTAGCGGATACGACCTTTGCCATTCAGCAAATCAGTATGCGCAAAAGTCCAGATGTGAACATCAATTTGATTGATCGTATTACGATTTATGAAGATTATCAATTGACCGAAAATGGTTGGTTACCCAATAAGAAAAAGATATTAGTCGATTTTCTGCCGACGGAAAAACTCCCAGGTATGATTGCTCGGAAAACAACGCTTCACGACGATTTTGTGATTAATGCGCCTGATGCCGTAGAGCAATATAAAACCGCTGATCCAGAAAATGCTTCGCCCCTTGACTTAGAACAAAGTGATGAGTTTTGGCGAGAAAACCGAAAAGATACGCTTTCAGCGAACGAAGAAACCATTTATGTCATGGTAGATAGTATGAAAAATACTTCTCGTTATCAAGCTTTTTCGGATGCTTCCTATACGTTATCATCGGGTTGGATAAAAGTTGGAAAACTCGAAATTGGTGAATACTTTAATGCTTTTGGTGTCAATGCAGTAGAAGGTAATCGTTTTCGATTGGGTCTTGGAACGAATTTAGAATTCAGTAAAATCTATCGAGGTGAAATTTATGCCGCTTACGGAACATTAGATGAAAAATGGAAATACGGCGGAAAATTTCAGTATAATTTTAAGAAAATTCCACGTCGAGAACAGATTATCGTTTCC
>CAZMEH010000455.1:0-5500 GCA_964564885.1 uncultured Saprospiraceae bacterium
TAAACGAAAAGCCGTCTATCGTATACTCACGAGTTCTCACCGAGATTTTCGGGACAGGTCGTGGCAAGCTGTTAGCCGTCCACCGTTTTAAAACGCTATTAAAATGAAATCTAAAATTGGAATAATACTATTAGGATTAGTTTTGCTTGGCTCGATAACATTCGCAGCAATGCCAGCACAAGCTCGCTTCAAAATCAATCAACAACTCAACGATTTTTTAACGGAGTTGATGCAAAAACTACAAGCATTTAATGAACAAGCACCAGAAGATAAAGTCTATGCGCACTTCGATAAAACGCTTTATAAGCCAGGAGAAACCATTTGGTTTACCGCTTACGTGAGAGATGCGGAGACATTGAAAAAATCTAACAAATCGGATATAGTATCCGTTCAATTAATTAATCCGAAAGGCGGAATTGAAAAGGAATACAAAGTTGTCGCTGAAAATGGCGTTGCAAAAGGTGATTTCAAAATCGACGAAAATGCTGTTGGCGGTATTTATAAGGTAAAAGTATTCACAAACTGGATGTTGAATGACAAAGACCCAGCGACATTTATAAAGGAGTTAACCGTTCAAAAAGTAATCTTACCACGCTTGAAAATGAAGTTAGACTTCATGAAAAAAGCCTATGGCGCAAAAGACGAAGTAGCAGCAGAATTGACTTTAAACGATAATACAAACAAACCATTAGCAAATTATGACTTCACTTATGTAGTCAATTTGGCTGGTAAACAATTGTCAAAAGGAAAAGGTCAAACAGGTAACGAAGGCGAAGCAATGGTGAAATTCACTTTGCCCAATGTATTGAAAACCAATGACGGTTTATTAAATATAATGATAAAATATCAAGGACAAACGGAATCAATTTCTCGCTCTGTTCCGATTATTTTAAATAATATCAACATTGCGCTTTATCCAGAAGGTGGCGATTTAGTCGCTGGTTTGACTTCAAAAGTAGCTTTCAAAGCTGTGAACGAATTTGGAAAAGCGGCAGATATTGAAGGCGTTGTAGTCGATAGCAAAGGACAAACATTGACTTCGTTCTCTTCTTATCATCAAGGAATGGGCGCATTCACATTGCAACCAAAAGAAGATGAAACCTACACTGTGAAAATCACCAGACCTGCTGGCGTAACCAATACTTTTGAACTTCCAGAAGCCATGTCTGCGGGTTATGGTTTAGAAGTTAGAACGATTGATGCGGATCAAATCTACATGACCGTGCAGTCAACTTTAAAAGAAGAATTATATTTAGTTGGAAATGTTCGTGGACACAAATATTTCGCAACGAAAGTTCCTGTTAAAAAAGGAGATAATCAAGTAACGATACCGACAAAGTTTTTCCCTATTGGCGTAGCCCATTTTACGTTATTCGATAGCAAAGGCATTGAGCGTGCGGAACGTTTGGCATTTGTCAATAAAGACAAGCAAATCAAGATTGACATTAAAACAGACAAGGAAAAGTATTTGCCTCGTGAAAAGGTAAAAATGACCATTAAAGTGTCTGACGAACGTGGCATGCCAATGCCTGCTAACCTTTCTATCAGCGTGGTTGACGACCAATTATTATCTTTTGCTGATGATAAATCAAGTAATATTCTGTCTTGGATGCTCATGGAATCGGACATCAAAGGAACAGTCGAAGAACCAAATTTTTATTTTGATGAATCAGAAGAGAAAGCGGATTTGGCTTTAGATTACCTGTTAATGACCGCAGGTTGGAGGCGTTTTACTTGGGAAGAAATTCGTCAAGGCAAGAAACAAACCATTACATACAATAACGAAAAAGCGATTTTAAGCGGAACCGTTAAATCTTCTTTTGACCATAAACCATTGGCAGGCGTTGAAATTACATTAGGGAATAACTTAAAAGTAACAACTGGCGCAGATGGGAAATACACTTTTGAAAGCTTCACACTAGCCGCAAATATGCCGCTTAACTTGAATAAACAAGATTATTATAATACCAATAATTATATTAATCAATACAACAACCATTATGATTTGTATCTAAATCCTGAACCATCGCTTAGACAACAATTGACAGGAAGGTTACGAAAAACGGCTAATGCTGTTAGACCAAACATGGCAAAAGGAAATAGAGCTATGCCAATGGATGTAGAAGTAGAATTAGCGTTTATAGATGTGAATGCAGATATGGCAATGGTTGATGATGCTGTACCGTCAATGCCGCCAGTAATAGAGGAAGTTCCAGAAGAGGAAGTGGAAGAAGATTTATTCTTTGAGGTGGAAGAGTTAGATGAGGAACCGATAGAAGAGGAGAAAGTAGTAGAAAATAAAAAAGTGGAAGACCAAGCGAATAAGGCTGATTTTAAAAATCTTAAAGGAAAAGCGAATAGAGATGAGTTAGCGGAAGAAAAAGTAATAGTCGCTAATGAAGCTGTAAAAGATAGGCGAGCAGCACCAAAAATGGCAATGAAAAGGGAAATGGCAGAATTTGACCGACCTGCTCGTAAGCCGATGCCAATTCAAGCAAACCTGTATCACAGAGCAAGAGAATTTGCTGCGCCAATTTACGATATGGATGAGCCAGTAGAGAAGCGCACGGATTTCCGTAGCACGGTTTATTGGAATGGAAATGTAGAAATTGACCGAAAAGGAAAGAAAGTGTTAGAGTTTTATAATTCGGATGCAGTAACTTCTTTCAAAATTACAGCAGAAGGTTTTGCGGCTGATGGAATGATTGGACGTGCGGAGAAGCGTTTTTTTACACAATTACCGTTTAGCCTTTCGGCAAAATTGCCTGTGGAAGTGGTGACAGAAGATGTGATTAAAATTCCTTTGACCTTAGTTAATAATACGAAAAAGACTATTTCTGGTGAATTGACTTATGAATATCCAAAAGGATTAACACCAAAATCGAAGTTGCCAAACAAGATACAATTGACCGCAGGACAAGCAAAAACACAATATTTAGCGTTCAATGTCGTACAACGAGGATTGGCGGATAAGTTAGCGATTAAGTTCAAAAGCAGTGGTTTCAATGATGCGATTGAAAGAGATTTGACGATTATTTCAAAAGGTTTTCCTGCGTCGATGGCGTTCTCTGGAGAGGAAAAGAAAAAAGCGTACGAATTCAATTTGAATAATGTGGTCAATGGTTCGATTGATGCAAAAGTAACGGCTTATCCATCTGCGATGAGTGATATGTTATCTGGATTAGAATCCATGTTGAGAGAACCACATGGTTGTTTTGAACAAACGTCCTCTTCTACTTATCCGAATATTTTGGTTTTAAATTACTTGCAAGAAACAGGACAAGCAAAACCAGCGATTACAACGAAAGCAAAAGGTTTGATAGAAAGAGGTTACGCACGTTTGACTTCTTACGAAAGCTCAGGCGGTGGTTTTGAATGGTTTGGTGGAAATCCTGCGCACGAAGGTTTGACGGCTTACGGTTTGATGGAATTTGTTGATATGCAAAAAGTAGTCAGTTTCGTTGACCAGACGATGATTGACCGCACAACAACATGGTTAATGAGCCGCAGAGACGGCATGGGCAAATTCAAAAGAAACCCAAGAGCATTGCATAGTTTTGGTTTGACGGACAATGAAACCATGAGTATTTACATCACTTGGGCATTGACGGAAGCGAAGTTTTCTGACTTACAAACGGAAGTTGATTTTGCTTATGCACACGCTAAAAAAGCAAATCAACCGTATTCATTAGGTTTGGCAGCAAACATCATGTTCAATCGTGGAGAAGAGAAAAAAGGACAAGAATTATTAGCACAATTATTCAAAATTCAAGACGAAAATGGAGCTTGGGCACACGACCCAAAACACAAATCTGCACCAGGTTCTAGCGGAAATGCATTGAAAATCGAAACGGCTGCTTTGGCTTCTTTAGCCATGATGAAATCTACCAATCCAGACCGCATGAAATTGAAAAGTTGTACTGATTTTATCAAATCAAAGCGCAGTAGCTACGGCGGTTATTCTTCTACTAATAGTACGGTTTTGGCATTGCGTGCATTGGTGGAATATGCTAAATTTAGCAAGCGCACAGACGAGTCAGGAACAATTGAAGTATACGCAAATGGCAAAAAAGTAAAGTCACTAGATTACGAAAAAGGACACGACAAACCAATCGTGATTGATGGTTTAGCGGAGTATTTGAAAGATGGAAAGAACACGGTTGAAGTCATTTATGCAAATACAAATACGCCTTTACCTTATAGCGTAGGTGTGAATTATAATACCGTCTTACCAAAATCATCAAAAGATTGCGTGATTGGATTAACGACTAAATTATCAAGCAAAAAAATCAAAGTCGGTGAAACGGTTCGCTTAACCACTGAATTGAAAAATACAACTGCCGATGGTCAGCCGATGACTATTGCAATAGTTGGTTTACCAGCAGGTTTATCTGCACAGCCTTGGCAATTGAAAGAGTTATTGGACAAGAAAACATTCGACTTCTACGAAGTGATTGGCAATAATCTAGTTTTATATTATCGTCAAATGAAGCCATCTGAAACTCGTACGATTAACTTGGATTTGAAAGCGGACATCGCAGGAAGCTACGATGCGCCAGCGTCTAGTGCGTACTTGTATTATACAGACGAACATAAGGTTTGGACTGCTTTGGATAGAGTGGAAATTTTAGCTAATTAAGGGAGTGAGTATCCTATTTTTTTTACTACCTCATCCCAAACTTGATTTGGGATCTACATAACACTAACACGCAAACACTAGATGCGAGCACAAGTGTAGATCCTGTGTCAAGCACAGGATGAGGTAGTAAAAACTGGAGTAATAACAAAAAACAAGCAATGCAACGATACCGAAGTCATACAACAAAAGAACCAATAGGCTTTATCTACATCATGACAAATATCAGTAGAACCACATTATACATCGGTGTCACTAGAAATTTAAAAATTAGAGTTAATGAACATAGAGAAAGTAAAAATCCAGATAGTTTTACTTCAAAATACAATTGTGTTCACTTTATTTACTACGAGTATTATAATTTTCTGACAGAAGCAATAGCTAGAGAAAAACAGCTTAAGAATTGGAAAAGAGCTTGGAAAGATGAATTAATCGCGAAACAAAACCCTAAGTTAAAGGACTTATACGCTGATTTAATTAGCGGAGAACTAGGAAGCGATGATTTGTATTATTAATTCTACTTCAACTCAAAAAATACTACCTCATCCTGTGCTTGACACAGGATCTACATAACACTAACACGCTAACATTATAGCGCACATTAGCCGCAAACACTAATGTAGATCCTGTGTCAAGCACAGGATGAGGTAGTAATTTTGTTTTCTAACCAAACCATCAATATGAAATACATAATCCTAATATTAACATTAGTTCTTTTAATCTCTTATTCCGATGAAAAGGAAGTAGAACGTAATAAGTTTCTTGATATAGTATTGATAGATACATTTGATAATGAGCTGATTTTTGACACTACAAGTCATATTGAGAAAACAATATATCATCCATCATACTACTATACATTCT